>JADFYA010000231.1 GCA_015233285.1 Deltaproteobacteria bacterium
TTTGACCAGTTTTTCCAAGTCACTCTTATTTCGTATTAGTTCTTGTTTCTGGCTGTGTAATTGCAAAAATACCATTATTTTTGAGAGTAGGATTTCAGGGTCAAACGGTTTGGTCACAAAGTCAACGCCACCCGCTTTGTAGCCTTTAAAAACATGAAATTCATCGGAGTAAACCGCTGAAAGAAATATGATAGGGATATTTTGTGTGTTATGTTCGTCACGTATCAGTTCGGCCAATTCGTATCCATCCATTTCCGGCATTTGAATATCCAGGATGGCCAGGGCCAGGTCGTGATTCAAGACAGCTTTAAGGGCATCATTACCGTTACCGGCCTTGATCACTTCAACATCCAGTTCACTTAGAATCTTTTCCAAGGCAAACAAATTTTCCGGTTTATCATCTACAAGCAGTATCTTCTGTCTCGATTCCATGTTTAAACCCTTATGATGGGTAATCGTTCCTGCCAAAACATTTAAAAATTCTACGACAACGTAGTCTTTAGTCCGGCACGATTTCCGTACCGCGTTGCAGTCTCCAATTCAATAAGCAGCCGGGTTATTCCCGGAATCGGCAGCACGTGATCAACCTTGGTCATGTCCAATGCCGACCTGGGCATGACGGGATGCGCCGCATGGGCCGGATCCTGAACGATTGTCAATCCCCCACATTGCTTAATCAAATGCAATCCGTAGGCCCCGTCATGGTTGGCGCCGGTCAAGATAATGCCGATTAGACCCGATCCATAAGCGTCCACGGCGCTCTCAAACAAAACATCGATGGACGGTCTGGCAAAGTTAACCTTTTCATCGACGGACAAAGAAAATGTTTGATCCCTTTCAATCAACAGATGATAGTTAGGCGGGGCCAGGTAGATCCATCCGGGCTGAATCTTCTCCTTGTCATCGGCTTCTTTAGCTTTGACCGCACATCTTCGACAGAGTAATTCCGCCAGATAATCACCCTGGGTGGGGTGCATGTGTTGGACGATGATGATCGGCCATGAAAATTCGTCGGGCAGAGGGGGGAGCAGGTCGCTCAGCGCTTCCATACCGCCGGCAGAGACGCCGATCACCACCGCCTGATACGGCTCATGAATTTTGTCCCGGTGCTGTAAACGCATGTCCGGCTTTAACCCGCTTTGCGAAAAATCTTCCATTTCTCGTCAATATCCTTAAAATACTTCTCCACCCCGGAAAATTTCAAGCTTTCCTTACTCCCCAGAGCCAGAGTGCCGCCATGGATGAGGCTTTCATAAAAGAGTTTGAGGACATGGTCTTGAAGAGCCTTATCGAAATAGATGAGGACATTTCGGCAGAGCACAAAGTGCATTTCACTGAAGACCGTATCCGTGACCAGGTTGTGGTGGGCAAAGGTAATATTTCTCTTCAATGATTGATTTATAATAACCGAGTCGTACCGGGCGTGGTAGTATTCCGAAAAGGACCGGCTTCCTCCCGAGCGCTGATAGTTGGCGGTAAAATCCTTCATCCGGTCGAGGCGGTATACCCCCTGGCGGGCTTTGTCTAAGGCCACCTGGTTGAAATCGGTCGCGAAAATAGTGGCGCGGTCATAAAATCCCTCTTCCTGGAGGACAATGGCCAGGGAATAGACCTCCTCCCCGGTCGCGCATCCGGCATGCCAGATCTTGACAAAGGGATAGGTTTTGAGATGGGGTATGACTTTTTCCCTCAACACCTTAAAGAACTCGGCATCGCGAAACATCTCTGTCACGGTGATGGACATATCCTGGACAAGTTTTTCGAAAAACAATTCATCATACAGCAGTTGCGGAATCATTTCACTAACTTTTTTGAAACCGGACTTGGCCAGAAAACTCTTGACCCGCCTGGTCACCGATGCCCGGGCGTAATGCCTAAAATCATAACCATAGCGGAGAAAAACGGCTTCCAGCAGCAGGTCTATTTCGATGTCTTGAACTTGTTGCATGGGATAAGATCCTTTACCAGGATGGTGAGACTTTTTCCTCGCCGTACTTACTTGTATAACCAGACCCGCATCATCGACAGCAACCGGTCCACATCCACCGGTTTAGACAGGTAATCGCTGGCTCCGGCCGCGATGCACTTCTCCCGGTCATCTTTCATGGCCTTGGCCGTCAGGGCGATAATCGGCAGCCTGGCAAATCGTGCTTGTTCTCTGATTTTTTTGGTGGTTTCATATCCATCCAGGACCGGCATCATGATATCCATCAAAACTAAATCCACATCAGGATGTTCATTTAATAAACTCAATGCCTTTTTCCCATCCTCCGCCTTGATCACGTTCATCCCCTTATCTTTTAAAACCCGGGCCAGGGCAAAGACATTCCGCATATCATCATCCACCACCAGAATGTTTTTAGCGGTGAAGATATTTTCCCGGTCATGGAGACTAATAATCATTTTCTGCTTTTTTTCCGGCATAGTCTTGACCATCCGGTGCAAGAACAGGGCAGTTTCATCCAGGAGCCGTTCTTCGGACTTCACGCCCTTAATGATAATGGAGTCGGCAAATCTCCGCAATTCTGCTTCATCTTCCCGGCTCAATTCTTTTCCGGTGTAGACGATCACCGGCGGCAAGCTGATATGCCTTTCCTTCTCCAGTTGATTCAATAACTCGAACCCGGTCATGTCCGGCAATCCCAGGTCCAGGACCATGCAGTCAAACCCGGCTTTCCGAAGCGCGGTTAAGGCTTCCCGACCGGTGGCCGCTTCGGTGATTTTCACATCCTCTTCCCCGACCAGGTCCACAATGGCCCGCCGAAATGTTTCATCATCTTCCACAATCAACAGATCTTTTATTTTCTTATCAAGGACCTCTTCAATCTTGCCGAAGGCTTCTTCCAACTGCTCTTGTTGCACCGGTTTGGTTAAAAAGCCGATGGCGCCCCGCTTGAAGGCGTCCAGCGAGGTTTCTGCGGCGGAAATAATATGAACCGGGATATGCCTGATTTTAGAATTTATTTTAAGGGCGTCCAACACCTCCCAGCCGTTAATTCCAGGCAGGCTCAAGTCTAAAATAACGGCCTCCGGGATATGTTTCTCCGCCAGGCGCAAGCCGCCTTCACCTGTAGCCGAGACAAGAGCCTTAAAGCCCTTTTCATGGCACTGGTCGCGCAATATGCGGGCAAAATTCGGATCATCTTCGATAATCAGGATACACCTGTCATCTTTAGAAATATCGGCCCGGTCATCGCTGACTGGTTCAGCCTCGAACCGTTGAGGGAAAACTTTCGATCCGGATGCTTGAACGTCTCCAGGCAAAGCGGCCCGGGCCGATTCCTCGGACGGCGACACGCCCGGCCCAACGGGTCTGACCATCTGCCGGTCAGGGCAACCCCCGGCCTCTATGGGCAGAAACAGGGTAAACGTCGAACCTAGACCAACCCGGCTATGGAGCTGCAACTCTCCACCCAGCAGCTTGGCCAGTTCTTTCGAAATAGACAAGCCCAATCCCGTTCCGCCGTATTTCCGGGAGGTGCCCCCGTCCACTTGATGAAAAGCCTGAAATACCTCGAACAGCTTCCCTTGAGGTATGCCCACCCCCGTGTCCGTCACAGATATGGCCACGGCCTCGGCCGTTCTTAAACCTATGGCCGAAAGGTCGGCGTCCGCCCGAGGCAGGGAAAAATCAACCGTGACACTCCCCTGATGAGTAAATTTAACCGCGTTGGCCACTAGATTCTTGAGAATTTGCTCCAGCCGTTGTTGATCGGTTTTGATCGCGGCCGGCAGCCCGGCATCTAAATTCAGGTTAAAGATCAATCCCTTTTCCTCAAAAACATGTTTGAAATTGGACTTAAGATTATCGGCTAGTTCGGTCAATATGACTTCCCCCACATTAATCGTCATCTTGCCGGCTTCTATTTTAGACAGATCCAGTATCTCGTTGATCAACAACAACAGATCTGCGCCGCTCTTATAAATGACCCGGGCGGCCTCGACCTGGTCCGGGGTCAGATTTTCCTTCTTGTTGTCCGATAAGTTACGCGCTAAAATAAGCAGGCTGTTCAATGGCGTACGTAATTCGTGTGACATATTGGTCAGGAATTCAGACTTGTATTTTCCGGTTATCTCCAGTTCTTTGGCCTTCTTTTCTAAATCTTGACCTATTTTCTCCAAAGCCAGATTTTTCTGCTGGATCTGGGATTTCTGTTCTTCCAGGTAGTTGTTTTTCTCTTCCAACTCTTCATTTACCACTTGTAGTTCTTCCTGCTGCTGCTTCAATTGTTGTTCCGACATCTTCAACGCCATCGTCTGCTCTTCCAATTCCTCATTGGAGGCCGCCAGTTCTTCCTGTTGCATCTGAAGTTCCTCAGCCTGACGACTGGTTTCAGTTAGCAATTCTTGGAGTTTTTGCCGACTGGCGGCGGTGTTGAAGGCCACGGCCAAAGTACCGCCGACCACGCTCAGAAAATTCAACACTTGATCGGAAAACTCGTTCACCGCCCCCAATTCCAGCACGCCTTTGACCTGATTGTCATAAAGAAAAGGAACCACCACGATATTCCTGGGGAGGGTGTCGCCAAAGGAAGAGTTGATCCGGATATAATCTTCGGGGACGTTGGTGACGGAAATGATCTCCCGTTCCAGCGCGGCCTGGCCCACCAACCCTTGACCAAGTTCATAGACATTGGCCAAGCTTTTCCGTTTATTAAAGGCATAACTCCCCACAAGTCCCAGCCGCTGGTCATCCTTAGCGATATAAACGCTCCCGATCTGGGCGTTCAGGTACTTGGCCAAAAAGCTGATGATATTTTTGCCCAGGGAATAAATGTCCTGTTCTCCGCTGATCTTCTCGTTTAATTCGGTTTGGCCGGTTTTGATCCAGTTCTGGCGCTGATTCTCGGCAGTAGTATTGCGCAGGGATTGAGTCATGTTATTGAGGGCCTGGCCCAGTTGATCGTTTGGCCCCTTAATTTCAATAGATCTGCTGTAATCTCCCCGGCTGATACTCAGTGCGATATCCGACACCTCCCGCAGGGTATCGGTTTTTTTGCGGAGCGCCAAGCCCAGTTCATCCTCTTCCGAGCGGGGGGCGACGATTCCCCGAAAGTCACCAGCCGCCACAGCCTCAGACTGTTTCACTACTTCTCTAAAGTTAGTCACGATTTGATTCAGTGACAAAGCGACCAGATCATATCTGCTTTTTACCTCAACCGTCCGGGTGAAATTTCCCAACGCAATCTTTTCAGCTAGATTTGCCTTTTCCTGCAAATTCGACTGCATTTCCCGAAATGAGTTGGCTAACTCACCTATTTCATCCCTTGAATGAATGTCGATTTCCTTTCTAAAATCTCCTTCAGCCATGCTCAACATGGTGGCTACAATCTTTTTCAGCGGTATGTTTATGCTCCGGGTAATCACCAGGGCGATTAATGCTCCGGCCAGGAAAGTCGAGATAATAACCAGGAGCATAAAAATCAAAGTTCGATTTTTAACCATTTCGGCGTCGGCATAAAAAGCTTCCGCTTTATTATTGGAGAATTCTCTGACATACCTCACTTTTTTAATCAGGTCTTCGACAAGTTTTATACCTTTATTCTGAACCAATTCTGCTGCCGCTTCTCCTTTGCCCTCACGCATCAGCTGAATTATCTCGGTCCGAATCGGACGCCAGTCGAGAAAAAGTTGATAGGCATCCTGGGCTATTCTCTTTTCCCCCAAAAACCGGTCCAAGACTATGTCAAATTGCTCTCGTGTTTCTTGATCATGTCGATTTATCCTTATTGATGACTCCATAACATGTTTCTGGTCCGCATGTTCCACCATGTCTCTGATCAATTCATCCATAAGGATTATGTTGGCCCTGATATCCCTGATGGCCCGCCCCACCATCAGAGGATGACGGTACATATTGCCCGTCATACCGGCAATGGAGTGAATTTCAACCATGGCCAGGACACCAACCGCGACGGTTAATGCGACCACTATGGAAAATCCCAGCAGTAGACGGGAACCTATTTTCAAACTGGACAAACCTATTTTCATCGTCATGTTTTCTTCCTAATCATCCTCAGCTGTTTCATTCCACTCCAGTCCACCTAAAAGGCCGCGCTCTTAGGCGTTCGAGGAAATGGAATAACATCTCTAATATTGGCCATTCCAGTGACAAACTGGACCAGCCGGTCAAACCCTAAGCCGAACCCGGCATG
>JADFYA010000232.1 GCA_015233285.1 Deltaproteobacteria bacterium
AGGGATAAAACAGTCTGGCCAAAATCCGAATCGATAAGATCAAGCCCTTATTCCCTGTGGAAAGAAGCCGGTATTTCTGGGGATGATCAATTACCTCCATGGTGATGTCGCGGCTGGAAAATCGTCCTGACACCATTTGGCGGAGGCCCAGGTAGGTTTTAAAATACTCATTAAAAATTTTGTGCCGGGAGAATAACCGGACATAGTTTTGGGCCAGATTCCGGGGCAACCACAGTAGAAACGGCAGCTTAAACTTGCCATCTATGAGCATTAGCCGGTTGGGCGCGGCAAAATAGCACATGCCGCCAGGCTTGAGACACCGGCGAATCTCTTCAAACATTAGGTCCTGGGCTTCATAGGTCAGAAAGTTGTACATAATGTTACAGATAATAATGTCAAATCGGCCGGTTTCAAAGGGCAGCCGATCCCCTCCGGCAAAAACGAATTTGAAATTAGGAACTCGTTTTTCCAGTTCCGTGGCCTGGGCGATAACGTCTTGATCGATGTCAATCCCGTAAATGAATTTGACCTTTTCGGCCAGCCGGCCGGCAATCAACCCGGCAGAGCAACCGACATCGAGGACCTCCGCCTCAGCCAGATCGCCGTGATAATATTCTTGAAGCACCTGATATATTTTTTCGGCCTTTTGGTGCCGGGATTGTTGGTCAAACAGGACCTGACGGTCGCAGGCATAATGATAAGCCGTCGCGTCACATTCCACAGTTAGCTCCTTTCTCCGACGATATAAACTCCACTGCCGCGGCGAGGTTTAACTCTTCGGCCCAGTATCGAGATGGCCAAGAGGAAAGGAAAGAATAAACTGTACAACATTTTCCGCTTCTCGCGGCCTTCGGTAATCAGGTAAGACAGGTCGTTGGCCAGGGTTTCCAGCGAAGAATAGGTATAACCCTTTTCAACTATCCTAAAATTCGCCTGGATAAACAATTGCTCCAGTTCGTCCATCAAATATCCCGGCCGGACATGCCCTTCGATATCGAAGTTGATCCGCTTTCTGCCGAACAAGTAACGGTACTTATGCGGAACATGCACAATCAGTTTGCCGGACTTGTTGAGTAACTCATAGATTTTTTTGACTATGGACAGGTCGTCTTCGATGTGTTCCAAGACGTCGATGGCCACGATACAGTCAAATTTATCGGCACAATTTTGGTCAAAGATATCCTTGGCTTCAAAACAACAGTTATCCAACTCCAGGCACTTGACCAGCTCGTTGGCGGTGGCCACTTTCGTTTGATTCAGGTCCACCCCGATAACTTCCGCCTGGGGCAGGCACTTGCCCATTTCAATGGTGAAGACGCCGCGGCCACTCCCGATGTCCAGCACCCGGCAGGAGTCTTTAAGATATTTTTTGATAATCGGGATCATGCGCCAGGCCCTGATCCGCATCCCCAGGATCGGCATCCCGAAAATCTTGATATATAGCCTTTCCAGGCGGCTGAAATCGGGACTCTGACAAAATTCACTGCCCAGCATGGTCATTTTCATTTCTCCGGTTCAACTTATTCTTGGCCCCGAGATATTCGCCCAGGGCGTAGAGCATCCAGGCATTGCACCAACGCATGAAGGAGAAGCGTTTGGTATAGTATTTGGTTTTCTGGTAGTAAAAGTACCCGTCTCCCGAGTACAACTCTTTGATCGTCCAGTCAAGAATCTTTTCAGCCAGGTGGAGATATTCAGGGTTTAACCGGCTGACCTTGGCGAAGGTGATGACGCCCTGGGCGCTGCCGTGAATGTCATACGGATATTCCTGATTATCTCGATTTTTGGGCGCTCCGTCCGGGGTAAACAAGTGCTTCTCGTAATACTCGACCGCTCGGAGCAGCAACGGCTTCCATTCCCAATGGTCCAGGCTCTCCATTACCTCCAGAAGTTCATCGATGATCCCGCCGGTATGGTAGTTATCCACATAGGACCGGTCAAAATCCGTGGTGTAGGCCCACCTGTCCCCGGCAAAGGCCTGGTTGGCCACAAACCTGGTCAACTTCAGGGCGTTATCCTTATACTTAGGCTCGTTCGTAGCCACATAAAGCTTGGCCAAAAATGCCGCGGCCATGGAATTAATGTTGATGACTTTTTCCGAGACGCCGGCCGGAACATAACCCAGGCATTTTTCCGTCTCAGTTTCCAGCAGGACAGGGAGATCATTTAGGACGAATTCGGCCACGCCTCGGGCCTGGTCCAGGTAGTCCGGCCGTTTAATCAGGTTGTATCCGAGCAGGAAGGATTCGCCTGGAAAAACCGAGACAGTCAGGTTGGGAGAATACTTGGGGGCGTGGAAGAAAGGCGATTGCCAGATAAAGTTGTAACCCCAGCAAACTCCGTGATACTTGCCCTCTTGGTTGGAGTGATGCTGGGTCAACCAGTCGAGCAATTCTTCGGCCAGCCGCCGGTATTCTTCATGTCCGGTGACCTCATAGAGCAACAAATATCCCCTGGCAAACAAGGATATACCCTTGGGATTGCGTGATTTTTCCGTGAGCAGCCAGGGCCGGAGATTGATCGGAAAACGCATCACCGTCTGAATGAAGATCAGCCGCAGCCACCTGTTATTAAGAGATAAGGCGTGCAGGATCGGGCTGTTCAGACCGTCGTGTTTGCAGTACCCGGCAAAGTCATTGGCTCTGGCAAATCCGGTTAAGGCGGCCACAAGTTCCGTGATAGCCGATTGTTTCAAATCTGCGCCTCTCTTCCTAACGGTGTTTGGTGCCGATGACCAGGTAGTAGGATTGGGTCACTGCCGCGGCCGGGAAGAAGTTGAATAACCGGCCCAGGGTCTTTTGAATTCGGCCGCTCAGGGTGCGGGATTTGAACTCCGGTGTGACAAAGTCATATTCAGTCACTGTCACGCCATTGGCCTGGAGTATTTTATTGAGCCGGTGCATCGGGATCCACCTTTCCTCCGGCGACAGGTAACTGAAGAATTTTTGCCGGAGCATGGTATCGGGACGCCGGGTGATGAATCTAACGGGATGGTAGTAATTCGGCTCAACAATACAAATCTTGCCTCCGATATCCAGCACCCGGAGGGATTCCTTAAGGGCCTTCTCCAGGTCGATCATGTGATGCAGGGCAAAGGCGTAAATAATCCAGTTGAAGAACATATCCCGGAAGGGCAAGTCCAGGGCGGAACCTTGAACCGGCTTCATGTTTTCGGTCAGATTGAGCAACGGAAAGGAGATGTCGAGCCCGTAAATGTCCATGTTCCGATTGGTCAGCCGTTTGGCAAAGGGGCCGTCTCCGCAACCCAATTCCAGGCCGCGAGTGTTGTCCGGCAATCCGAATCGGTCCACCAGCGATCTAAATGCGCCATCGGTCATGTTTTCATACAAATTGTCCGTGGTGTTATCTTTTTTGTTCCAGTAACCAGCTTCTTTTTGGTCATCCGCGTCAGTCAACCCCTGCGGATAGAAAATGGGGATGCCGTTCTTGACGGGATACTCTTGCTGGCAATGGTGGCAAACCAGCCCGTCCTGTCCCGCCGTCAGATCAGTGCGGCAAGCGGGGCAGACCAACAGGTTACTCGAGGCAACGGCCTTCATTTTATGCTCCAATCTTCCATGGTCATTCGATCCAAAATTGCCAACGTCTTCCCAACCTCAAGGAAAGAGCGTAATGGGGAGGAGATTGTGTCGTGTTTTTCGTGCTCTCAGTGTTTGCCGTCAATAAATAGGTCGTACCAGTATTGAAACCCGACCAGTTGCCAGAGGTAATAGTAGTGCCACCGCAACCTGGGCGAGATACTGTGATGGATAATTTTTTCGACGTATTTATAATTGAAAATGCCTTGTTCTTTTAGCTTTTTTTCGTTGAGGACGTCGATGGCCACCTGCTTTAAATCCTTTTGGAACTGGTAATAAGGATTGATGGCGAAGCCCCATTTCTTTTTGTGCAAGACGAAATCGGGCAAGACCCCGGTCATGGCTTTTTTGTAAATGTATTTAAGGGTGTTGTGCTTCATCTTAAGCCGTAAGGGGATGGAAAAGGCAAAGGCGACCAGGTCCCGGTCCAGGAAGGGGACACGCACCTCCAGGGCATTGGCCATGGATGTCCGGTCTTCATTCAGCAGGAAATCATCCACCATCTTGGTCTCGAATTCGGCCCGCAGGCTCTGAGCGACGATGGATTCCCACCGGTTGGCAAAATATTTCTCAAAGAGCCGGCCGGTTTTAAAATTGAGCATCCGGTCAACCAGTTCGGGCGAGTATACATTGGTGTAGAATGCCGGGTCGTAATCCCAGACGTTTCTTAGGATGGAATAGAATTTGGTTTTGTGGCCGTAAGAGAAGCCCATCTGCAAGCCGCGGCGGAATTCATCCACCTTGAGGTTGCCGATTTTGTTGCCGCAATAGAACGTCAGGGATGAGAGGAACTCAAACAGCCGGTTCCGGGGCATAATGGTGTGCAGAAACTGAAAGGGCGACAAATAGTGATTATTGACGTAACCGGCAAATAATTCGTCTCCACCTAGGCCGCTCAGGGCCACTTTGACATGGCGGCGGGCAAAATTCGACAGGAAGTAGCCCTGGATAACGTTGATTTTAGGCTCTTCCACATGCCACAGGACTTCTTTTAAGGATTCCAACGGATTGATTTTAAGGAAAGTCTGGTGGAATCGAGTCTGGAAATGGTCGGAAACCCGTCTGGCATCATCCACTTCGTCGGTGGGCTCGTCAAAACCCATGGAAAACGTATTGACCCCGTTGATAAACTCCGAGGCGTAGGCGACCACGGCACTGGAATCCAGGCCTCCCGAGAGATAGGCGCCCAGCGGCACATCACTGATAAGTTGTCTCTTGACCGCCTGCCGCAGATAAAACCTGATCCCTTCCACGGCCTCATCTTCAGTCATGCTGTGATTTACTTCATAGGTCTCGTTCCAGTACTTCTTGACCGTCAACGTCCGGGCCCGGGTATCATAAAGCAGGAAGCAGCCGGCGGGTAAGCGGCGAATGTTGTCCAGCAAAGACAGTTCGCCAGGGATGAACCGTAAATTCAGGGAATAGTGCATCGCCTCGAAATTCACCTGCCGCGGCACCTCAGGATCGCACAAAATAGCCTTCATCTCAGAGCCGAAGAGAAGCCGGCCATCTTGATGGTAGTAAAAAAAAGGCTTTACCCCGAAGTAATCCCGGACGCCGAACAACCGCCCCTGGGCCTGGTCATAGATGACAAAGGAAAAAATTCCGTTAAGCCGCCGGGGCATGTCCAGGCCGTATTCTTCATAGAGATGGACCAGGACCTCGGTGTCGGAATTTGTCTTAAACTGATGTCCCCGGTCGATCAGGTCCAGGCGCAGGTCCATAAAATTGTAGATCTCGCCGTTAAACACCACGGCGATAGTCCCGGTCTCATTATAGATCGGCTGGGTCCCGGAGGATAGATCGATAATGCTTAGTCTCGTGTGGCCCAGATAGACTTCATTTTCCCGGTCAATCAGGGTCCCTTCCTCATCCGGGCCCCGATGGGCCAGGGACCGGCACATTCTATCCAACAGACCGTCACTGGAAAAGCCGGCAAAGCCGCAAATACCGCACATCAGTCACTCTTCTTTTGACAAAAATCAATCGTGAATTTAGCCAGATAATCAGAGATATCGATTTTGTCGGCGAGTAGTCTCTGCTGTCCGGCCAGCACATGCCGCCGAAGCTCTTCGGAATGAAAGTCATGCTCAATAAATTCCGCGGCGGCCTCAAAATTGACGAAATTGAACAGGACCCCGTACTTATTGCCCAGTTCGATCATATTACCCAGGACGTTGACCCTGGAATTAATCAGGACGGCCGGTTTTCCCAAAATCGCCGTTTCCACGGCCATGGTCGGGCTTTCGCCGATAAACCCTTGCGAAAAGGCCATCAAGTCAAAGACCTTGCTGCGGGGACCGGTCAACAGAAAGCGGTCGAATTCCGGGGCCAGGTCTCTTTCTGAACTGATCACCACCCGGTAGCCCTGCGTCGTCAGAAGGTCAATGATTTTCTGGAGATTCTCTTCACTGATGCCCTTTTCATGGATGTCATGCAGGGCCTTCCACTGGACCAGCCGCATGAAGATATACCGCTCGCCTTCCTCTATATTGAACAAAGCCAGGTTCTCCCTGGCCGGCTGATACCAATTGGGA
>JADFYA010000233.1 GCA_015233285.1 Deltaproteobacteria bacterium
CCCACAGTTTGTTAATCGACAAGCTGATACGGCTTTACAACCTAATAAGGGAAAACAGTCTGATAAGATTGACTATGACTGGAAGGTAAGTACAGATAGCGTAATTCCTGTTATTGACATGGATTCATTGAGAACAAGATTTAGCCGGAAGAAAGAGTTTTTTGTTGAATTATTTGGTCATTTTCTTGACGAGCTTCCAAAACGTATGACAGCAATAAACGAAGTCATTGAAATTGGTGATTTAAACAGGCTGTCACAGTTAGCTCACTCCTTCAAAGGCGTGGCGGCTACAGTTTGTGCTGCAGAGATAGCGGATTATTCTACCAAACTTCAACGGGCGGCGATTGAAGGCGATTTGGAAAGAGCAAGATTATATGTGAAAGAACTCGGCCTTGCATTAGATAGGGCAAGAGAAATTTCTATTGACGATTTTCTATAGAAGCTGTCCCAATGCCAACTGATTTTGAACCAAAATTGATTTTGAACCAAAGAAAAAACTTTATGGATATGACTAGTTGAGATATAATTAGCTTTTGTCATATGCTGAGAGGCGGTGGTCCTACGGTTTCATGGACACCGAATCTCCTCAAACCCGAGCTTGCTCGGTGCTGATTGTCTTCAACAACTAACCGGCAACAAAAAGCTGTTTTGGGAAGCATCAATTATAGCCGCGTCAAGTATAATTTTGGAGAGACATTGAATGGAACCATATCAGAAAAAATTTGCCCGGTTGCTGGCTGAGAGCGGGGCGCTTTTCTTCGACCGGGGCCTGGTGTTGAAAGATGGACGGCCAAGCCCCTACTTCGTCAACATGGGCATGTTTCGGACCGGACATTTGGCCTGGGAGATAGGCGGGATGCTGGCCGACATGCTGGTCTCAACCGGGATGATTAATCAGGTTGACGTCCTGTTCGGACCTTCTTATAAGGGCAGTTGCCTGGTCGCGGCCACGGCTATGGCCTTATGGCACAATCACGGCATAAATCGTCTATTCGAATATGACCGTAAAGAGGCCAAGACCCACGGCGAGGGCAGCACCAAGGCCAGTCTGATGGTCAATGGGTCGTTTTACGATGCTTGCCGGGTGTTGCTCGTTGATGATGTGGCCACATCCATGGGAACCAAATATGAGATGGTGGAGAAAATCGAACACGAGGCGAAACGACTGGGGATAGAAGTGCATCTGGCGGGACTGTTGATCGGCTTGGACCGGCAGCAGACCGAGGCCGTTTACGACGACCAGGGCCGAATAATAGTCGGCCGGCGAGGCGAAAATGCGTCCGAGAAGTTTACCCAAAAGACGGGCCTGACCTTGGCCGCCCTGGCCGGGATCAAGGAAGTGGTGGCCTTTCTCTTCGATGGCGGCATCGAGGTCCTGGTGGCGGGTCAGAGACGTCCCATAGACCAAGAACTGCTGACGAAATTCAATACTTATTTAGATACCTACGGGGTATGAACCGGGTTCGGCGCCTCACGGAGAAAATAAGGACACGGAGAATAAAAAAAACCAATTATCTCCGTGTCCTCTCTTTTTCATCGGGTTTTCGGTGTCTTCTGGTCGAATTAGCGTCTAGACCCCGGCATTGGGTGAGTCGGCCGGCGGTATCGTGTCCCCAGAGGACGAAGCCGCTTTTTCCACCCCGTCTTCTTTGATGGGCCAGACCACGGTGGCAGTCTCAGATTTTTCCCCCTGGGCTTCTCTGGCCTTGTCCTCCTCGACCTTTTTGGCCGCCTCTTGGCCGGTTTTCTCCAGGTGGCTAACTCTCTGAACCACCTCCGGGCGATTTCGATTCAGCAAAAAAACGTAGAAGAAGTTCCCCCAGGGGTCTGTTTCGCTCCTCACTTGTAAGATATCCTTGGCCACCAGGGTGTTAAAAACCTCTTTCCGTTGCAGGTGATTCAGCTCCGGCAAAGCCGAGGCCAATTTGTCGACAAGGAAGCCGCTTAGCTTAACGCTGCCATACCGCGGGCCGAATTCCTGGAAAGCGCCGATAGCTGCGTCTAATGCCTTATATTCATTAGGTGTTAATGGGTCTGACGGGGAGACGTCAGGATTAGTGGCGAACTCCCGGGGCGGTCGTTCGGATTGCCGGTGTTCCCTCATTCTGGGTCCGCGTTCCCCCGCCACTCCTTCCCGATCTTCGTCCTCGCTGGTGATTTCTCCGTTGGTGTCAACGTACAGATAGTTGGTTTGTCCAACCAAGTCTTTAAGATCACCTGAAAAACATTTCTTGAAGCTGATAAACTTGACCTGGCGTCCGGCTTCTCGGATACGCATGGCAATGGGAATATAATCGCGGTCTCCTGCGGCGACAATTAGAATATCCACGTCACGGGTCAACATAGTTTCTTGCAGTGACAGGGAAAGCTCAATATCAGCACTGTTCTTTTGGGGCGCCGCCTTGACGTTCTGAGTTCTGATGCCCATGGCATAAAGTTCGGTGACGGCACTGGGATAGTTGGGCCAGTTGGCGAAGGCTTGTCGTATCACCAGATTGATATCAAATTTCCTTTCCATGTAGCGTAGTATTTTAGCGATAATATCAACAGTTTTGGTCTCGGCTTCGGCCCGGGGCAAGCCATACTGGTTGGTTAAGGCAATGGCCAGGTTTTCAAAGTCAATAAAAATGGCGCCCAGTTGTTTTCTGTGCATTATTACCTCCTTGATAATTGGCCTTATATTAAGATATAGAGGCAGGGGCGCGGACTCCACGGCCGGATACAATATAAGGCAGAAAAACTTGGTTATAGTGTTATCACATAAACTAAAGTTATACTAAAAAACTCCCGTGTTACCAAAGACAGACAGCCGACCATCCGCCCGGTACCAAATGTCTCGACAATCTAATGTTCTGACTGAGATATTTTCATAGTATTGCTCTTCGATTTATATCATGATCAGGCCGGAAAAGTCAATTGAAACATCGTACCTTACCAATTTTGTTAAGATGTTCCATCTGCCCGTTCCCCCCTGCCCCGCCGGTCTTATGGCCGCTGCGCCGCCTCGGCAGTGACTCAGCCGGCTTGATTAAGGTTCATTTGACATAGTTTTCAATATATGTTATGGTACTGCCCATGATGCGTATATCTAATGAGAAAAAGGTCTTTTTCCCCTCTGGCCCATATCTTTTGGAGGGCCTGCTGGCACCGGGGACAGGGACGGACGCGGCGGTTATCTCCCATCCGCATCCGGCCTATGGCGGATCAATGTTAAATAATGTAGTAGAAGCCCTGGTATTGGCCTTGCAGCAGATCGGCATGACCACCCTGAGGTTTAATTTCCGGGGCGTTGGGGCCAGCCAGGGTACGCCGGCTTCCGGTGACGAACCCCAAGACGTGAACGCCGCCTTGAACGCCCTCTACCAGCAAACAGGCCGACCCGCCACCTATCTGGCCGGATATTCTTTCGGCGCCTGGGCTAATCTGACGGCCGATTGGACGGAGAAACAATCACCCCGGCAGATCCTGGCGGCCCCACCGGTCGCCGTTATGCCGGTGGATTTTCTGGCGGCTAAAGATCACATTTTGCTCATCGCGGTGGGTGACCAGGACGTTTTTTGTCCGTTACCACAATTGTCAGCCGCCTTAACCCCACTCGGTTTGGGCGACAAGGTCCTGGTCATTCCCGGGGCTGACCACTTTTTCTCTGGAGCCGAAAACGAGCTGATCTCCCTGATTAAAGAAGCGGTTATTAATAGCCCCATCCCGGACTAATCACGATTGTGGACAGCTTGGCCGAAGGGCAATAATCTTCATTTATAGAAGCGATGAGATGGCCACCAAAAAACGCCGGACAAAAAAGAAAGATCGGCCGGAGCAGAAAGTCGCGCCTCCGGTTGAGCCGGCGTTTAACGCCCCCTTCGTCAATCTACATAACATATTAAAAAAACAACCAAAAATAGAAGCCGCACCGCCCCCCGCTCCCCGCCCGGTTCCCATTCCTCCCCCTGTCGGTGACCGCGAGCGGCAAATGTTCGTTGAATCCATGGCCGGAGTCGTCCCCATTGACCATGATGATAAAATCCCGTCGCAGGGCAAAAAGAATAAATGCCGTGAGGTCCATCCCAAGCCCCTGTCCCGTGAAGACGCCGATGTCCTGGCCTTCATGTCCGACCTGGTTTCCGGGCGGGGTCGACTGGACTATTCTTTTAGTGATGAGTATATGGAATGGTCTGACCCGGAACTGAACCCCAGCATCATGAAATCGCTGCGAGACGGTGACCTGGCCATTCAAGCCCATTTAGACCTGCACCGGCAGACCGCCGAGGAAGCCAGGCTGAATGTCGAGAACTTCGTGATTTCCGCTTATAATCGGGGATTGCGATGCGTCTTGATCATTCATGGACGAGGGCGTAACTCCAAGGAGAATACCCCGGTCCTGAAACAACTGGTCAGAAACTGGTTAACCCGGGGCAAAATTAAAAAAATGGTGCTGGGCTTTGCCAGCGCTCAGCCCTATGACGGAGGCCCGGGGGCCATATACGTCCTGTTACGAACTTATGATTGACCCACTCCCGGCAGTCTGTTGCGATCGTCCGGGTGACCGTCCCGTCATCCTCCGGGTAGGCGCCCTACCCCATTTATTTTGTAACCTTTTGGTCGAAGTGAGGTTTTATCTATGGCCGAACAAACACTCTTGTCGCCTACCATTACCCATCCACCCGTGACCGACATCGCCCGGATTGGGGAACCCAAGATCGACTCGCCTCTAAAAGAGAGGATGATCAAGGGTGGTTACAAAAATTCCAAGACATTTATCACCGATCAGGACCGGGTGGTGATCGATCCACTCTTCCAGACACTCAAAAAATCCATGGCCGACGGGGAGGAACCTTTATCCTTCGAATTGGCCGGGCCTCGGGAAAAGATTTATTTCGACCCCAAGAAACTCAAGTGCGCCATCGTTACCTGCGGCGGGTTATGCCCCGGGATTAATTCAGTGGTCAGAGCCACAGTCCTGGACCTGTATCACAACTACGGGGTAGTGAACATTCTAGGAATCAGGTACGGCTTTGAAGGGCTTATCCCCAAGTATGGGCACGAGGTTATTGAACTCACCCCCAAGGTTATCCGGGATGTCCATAACGCCGGAGGCACCTTTCTGTCCTCGTCCCGAGGGCAACAAGATGTGGGAGAAATGGTTGACGCCTTAGAAAGGTTGAATATTGGGTTACTGTTCTCCATCGGCGGGGACGGCACCTTGCGGGCGACTGAAAAGATCAGTGAAGAAATAACCAATCGCGGCCTGAAGATCTCGGTAATCGGGATACCGAAGACGATTGACAATGATATAAATTACCTGAGCAAGTCATTTGGTTTCGACACGGCGGTCGAAGTGGCCACCCAGGTCATCCGGAGCGCCCACCAAGAAGCTCTGGGCGCCCCCAACGGGATCGGTCTGGTCAAGCTCATGGGGCGTTATTCGGGTTTCATCGCCTGCAACGCGGCCCTGGCCCAGCGGGACGTCAACTTTTGTCTCATCCCGGAGGCGGATTTCGACCTGGAGGGGGAACACGGCTTCTTTGCGGAACTCCAGACCCGCATCGAGCACAGCGGCCATGCGGTTATCGTGGTGGCGGAGGGCGCCGGGCAGAAGTTCTTTAAGCAGGAGGAACTGGGCAAAGACGCCTCAGGCAACATCAAGTTGGGTGACATTGGGGTGTATCTAAAAGACAGTATAAACGCTTACTTTAAGTCGCGCAATTTCACCGTAAACCTGAAGTATATCGATCCCAGTTACACTATCAGGAGCGTCCCGGCCAACGCCAATGACCGGATCTATTGCGGATTTCTGGGGCAATTAGCGGTACATGCCGGCATGGCCGGAAAAACGAATATGTTGATCGCCCTCTGGAACGACGCCTATGTCCACATGCCCATTAAGACGGTCATAAGCGAACGAAAATGCGTTAATATCAAAAGCCGGCTGTGGCAAAGCGTGTTGGAGTCCACCGGACAACCACCCATGATTAATGACGTTTCTTGACACAAGTAAGATATCGTTAAGAGGTCCTGTTATAGCTCCGTCCCCAAAAGCATATCCGTGAGCAAGGAGAGTGTAACCATGGCCGAGCCGGCAAAGAAGATAGCCACGTACGAGGATCTCTATAGCATCCCCGAAAACATGACCGG
>JADFYA010000234.1 GCA_015233285.1 Deltaproteobacteria bacterium
TTTTAATTTCTCTTTCCTGGCCTCCAGCATCATGGTCTTCATGTGCGTAATCTCTTGCCGACCTCTTTGGCTTAAGGTGGTTATGGAGAGAGTAACAGCCACAATGCCCAGGGCGACCACACCGGATGCCACCACGGTCATAAGCTTTTGAGAAATCTTCATACCACGCCCTCCCGGAATTTCTATATGTATGTGTGTAAAACGAATAGAAAGTAGGTGAACTAACAAATTTATTGCCGGTATTCCCGTGGATTAAGACACAATATAAACCAAGCTCAAAAAGCCGGATCTAATCACTTCGTTTTGTACGATAGTTGATAATCGCGCCCCTGTCAATTATTATTCATCGGCCTAAACAGACTATATTTAAAGATACGGCTCCGGGTTGCGGGACGCTGGTTACGGGTTACGAGTTGCGCGTTGCGGGTTCAGGGTTACGGGGTTCGGGTTCAGGAGTTGGAGGTTCGAAACATGCGTCAGGCGTTGTAAATTACGCTTTGTTTTCACAAGGTATAGACATTGATAAAGTCTTCTGAACTACTGATTGCTTTTAGCCACTCCCAAGATTAGACGCGCAGCCTTTAACCCGCAACAAGGAACGTGCAACAAGTAACCCGCAGCTTGAAACACGCAACTCGAAACGTGCAACACGTCACCCGCAACACGCAGGGTTGTTCAGGGCGCTTTTGTCAAGGCAAGTCTGTTGTACAGTGTCTCCCAGACATCCCAAAATTTAGGGAAAGACTTAACCACACAGCCCTCATCTTTGATCCGGACGTCCGCCACCCGTAACCCGGCCACAGCCAAACTCATGGCCATCCGGTGATCGTTGTAGGTCTCCATATCCGCCCCGGACAACTTTTCCCCGCCGTGGATGACCAGTCCATCCGGCAGCTCCTCGATTTTGCCGCCCAGACGCCGCAGTTCCGCAGAGATTGCGGCCAACCGGTCACTCTCCTTGTGCCGCAAATGCCCGACGTTGGTGATAGCCGTCTTTCCCTGGGCAAACAAGGCCATCACCGCCAGGGTAGGGACCAGGTCCGGCATGGTGTTCATATCCACGTCAAGACCCCGGAGCGGCCCCCCGATGACCGTGACTTCGTCCGGCATTTTGATCACTTGACAGCCCATGGCCTGGATTATCTCAAGAAAATTCAAATCGCCCTGTTCAGAACCCAGGTGAATATTACCGGTGGTGACCTTCCCGCCCGTTACTGCCGCGGCCGCCCAGAAATAGGAAGCATTGGACGCATCACCCTCCACCGTCAGGAATCTGCCTTTGTAGCCCGTCCCGGGAGTGATCAGGAAGTGTGACAAACCCTGGTGCCCCACCTGAAGACCAAACTTAGACATGACGTCCAGGGTCAAGCGGACGTAGGGCGCCGAGACCAGCGGCCCGGTCACTTCAATCCGGACTTCATTGGCCGCGTACGGGGCCATCAGCAACAACGACGAAATGAACTGGCTGCTATCCGCGCCCCTGACTCCGACGGAACCGCCGTAGACCGATCCCGTAGCCTCCATCATCACCGGCGGGCAACCGTCATCATTCACACACCAGGCATTTACACCCAGTCCATTGAGGGCCTGGACCAGGTCGGCGATGGGCCGTTTCAACATTCTGGGGCTGCCCGTGAACAGGAATCGTCCTCGGGCCAGGGCCGCCACGGACAGCAGCAGCCGGAACGACGTCCCGGAATTGCCCAAGAAGATTTCCTTCTCCCCTGGTTGGTCGAGCAATTTGCCGCCTGTCCCGGAAACGGTCAAGGTTTCTCCGGTCAAAGACATGGTCACGCCCAGGGCTTGAAGTGTCTGGATGGTGAACATGGTGTCTTCACAGGCCAGGAATTTGTCCAGGCGGCTAGTCCCGGTGGCCAGGGCGGCGGCGATGGCGGCCCGGTGGGTGACGCTCTTAGATCCGGGAATGGTCACGTAAGCATCGATATAGTCGGCAGGTTGTATTTTTTTCATAGAAACGATCTTTTCTCTATTGTTGTGGTTAAGGACGGGTTCAGACGTTGGCGCTCCTGTGCCCCTTCGGCATTATGCTTTTTTTTCATCCAGACATCGGCGGACTACTTCAGCCACAGATCTCTTATTCAAAGGCTTCATAACAAACTCTTGTATACCCAACGACTTAGCCCGGTCTTCGGATATCATCTCGCTGAATCCGGTACACAGGATGATGGGCATGTCGGGTCGAATGGACAAAATCTCTTTGGCCAGGTCGGCGCCGGTCATGTGAGGCATGGTGTAGTCGGTGATGACCAGGTCGAATTCGTCCGGTTGCTTCCGGAAGGTCTCCAGAGCCTCGGGACTCTCCGACACCACCGTTACCTGGTAGCCGAATTGGCCCAACATCTTTTCACACAAATCACACAAGACCATCTCATCATCCACAAACAAAATTCGTTCCGTCCCTTGGGGTAAGGTTCGGGAGGTATAATTAGCGGTTTCGGGTTCGCGGTCAATCCGGGGGAGGTAGACGCTGAATGTTGAACCCTTCCCCGGTTCACTGTAAACCATAATCGCCCCCTGGTGACGCTTGACGATCCCATGGACGACGGCCAGCCCAAACCCGGTCCCTTCGCCGGCCTCTTTGGTCGTGAAGTATGGTTCGAATATGCGTTCGATAGTCGTTTGATCCATCCCGTGGCCGGTATCGCTGACCGTCAGTCTCAGATATGGTCCGGGGCTTAATTCAGGGTACCCGGCGGCAGTATCGACGTCAAAGTCTACTTCACTCAAACCTATTTCCAACATGCCGCCGCGTTCGCGCATGGCATGGGCCGCATTAGTGCAGAGATTGATCAAAACCTGGTGAATTTGAGTCGCGTCGGCCAGAGCGGCGGTCGTTTTGGCTGCTATGTTTTGGTGGATCTCGATAGTCGTCGGGATAGAAGCCCGGAGTAGTTTGAGGGATTCCTTGATCAACGGACTAAGCTCAATGGGTAACATCTCCTGTTCCCCGCCCATCCGGCTAAACAGGAGAATTTGCTTAACTAATTCTTTGGCTCGATTGGCCGCACGGAGGACCTGGCATAAATCCTGGTGCATAGAACTTTTTTTCGGCAGCTCGGCCAGGATCATCTCGGTGTACCCGATGATCGGGGCCAGAATATTATTAAAGTCATGGGCAATGCCTCCGGCCAGGGACCCGATGGCCTCCATCTTCTGGGCCTGGCGCAACTGGTCTTCAAGCCGTTTCCGGCTGGTATAGTCAAAAATAACACCTTCAATATATAGGGGTGTGCCGTCGGCTCCGTATATCGGCCTGCCCCGCTCTGAAACGTGCCTGACCACCCCGTCCTTGTGCCGAAGCCGGTATCTGACCTCGAAAAATTTGTTCTCAGCCAGGGCGTTTCCGACCGCGGATACGACTCGACCTCTATCTTCCGGGACAATCAGGGGATCAATGGAACAAACATTCCCCTGAGTCAATTCATCCGGCTCATATCCGGTCAAGTCCGGCAGCATGTGGTTGAGGAACTGCATATGCCGGCGTTCTTTAACAAATATCCGGTAAACCAGGCCGGGAAGATTTTCGGCCAGTGTCCGGTAAGAAAATTCACTCTGCCGCAGGGCTTCCTCCGCCCGCCTTCTTTCGGTGATGTCCTGGACGCTGATCGCCTCATACAGCACCTGCCCGGTATCGTCTTTCACCTCGGTGACATCCACCAGCACCGGGAAAACCGTCCCGTCCGGACGAATATGCTCAGATTCGTAAGTATGGCGTCCGCTTTCGTGGATCAGGCGCACATGCCGCGGTAGCTCCCGGCGATATTCAGGGGCAATTATCTGATCGATGGGCCGGCCGGTGAGTTCTTCAACGGTGTAGCCGTGCATCCCGGCAAAGGCCGGGTTCATCATCTCCAGGGTCCGGCCGTCGGCACTGCCCACAGCCACACTCCATTCGGTATTTTCAAAGAGATGCGCCCAGTTCCGAATCGTTTCTTCGGCCTGTTTGCGGCCTGAAATATCTTGAACACTGCCATGGTAGAAGACCTGACCGTGATCATTCACGGATTTCACTATACAAAACGACACAGGGACCACGGTCCCATCTTTCTTTTTCAATGAGACTTCAAAATCCGATATCTTAACTTCGATATCCAGTCTGTCCAGCAAACGCCTGCGGTCTTGGGGATCGGCATAAAGTTCAGCTATCGGCGTATCCAGTAAATTTTCCTCAGAATCATAACCCAGCAGATTGGCCAGGGCCGGATTCGCGGCCAGGACTTGACCACCCGGAGTAGTCTTGAATAAGCCGATGGGTACGTTCGCCTGCAGGGTGCGGAGGTTTTCTTCACTGCTTCGGAGTGCTTCCTCCACCAACCGGCGTCGTTCGATCTCGCTGGTTAACTCATCAAAGGTAACTTTCAGGTTGTTGGTCAATTCATTCACGGCCAGGACAATCTGGTCTAGTTCATCTTCACGGCCGAGCGAAGCAGGGCGTTTTTTTATAACCAGGGCCGGATTCGTATTCAGAGGATTTAGCTTAACCAGATAACCGGCCACGGCATTCAGCCGCCTGGTTACAACTATCTGAAAAATAAAGAAGATAAATAGCGAGGAGAGAAAGACCTGGATCCCTTGAGACACCAGAATGAACGCGGCTCTATCTGATATGGCATCGTAAACGCCATTTAGACCGGCCGTAAGGTGGGTGACCCCTATTTGAAGCATCTTGCCGTTATGAGAGTGGGCCAGTGCAAATTCACGGTGAAGAGCCAAATTCGATTGGTTTTGACCCGACTTGGCAACCACCTCTTTATTGGCTTTTATGTCGACATAGACGATATACGGAATCCGTCTGATGCTATCTAATTGAGCTTGAAGTTGTTCCCGGTCCATCAACCACAGGCTGAGCGCAATGGTCTGAGAGTAGCTTTCCTGAATCCATTTGAAATCTTCTTCGATAGACTTGATTTCTCTCTTGTAATCGATATAGACATTAATGGCGGTGGTCAGTAGGGTGACAACGAGGCTAAAGGAGAGTATGGCCAGGAGTAATCGGTAACCAATGACTTGTCTAGTTTTGCGATTTTCCATGTATCCGCCCGTCTTTTTTTATTGCATCTGTGAGGGCACGGTCTCGTCCATTATCTTTTTATACGTTCCATCTTCCTTCATGGTTTTAATGGCCGCGGCCAATGCCGGCACCAACGCCTGATGTTTCTTGTGCAGATAAATGTACATACTCCGTTTGGCCAGGGCGGGACTCAGCGTCTTGATCTGCGTCAGTTTCATCCCGCCCAGCAGAACCAGGCCTTGCCGCTTGTCGTACACGACCACATCAGCCTTATCCTGAGCCAGGAGATTGAACAACACCCGTTCATCCTTGACCTTGACTAAAGACTTCGCCCCCACGATACTGCTTTCCAATATTTTCCAACCGGTGATGATACCCACATTATAGGGCTTGAGGCCGGCCCAGTCGGTAGTCTGGATATTCAAATTTTTGGTAAAAGCCGTGAACTCAAATTCGGTGATCTCTTCCGGGACCCGGACCAGGTTGGGGTAGAGATCGGACATGCCGCGGATTCGGGCGAAATTTCCATCATCGATGCCATCATTGGCATTAATCAAGGCCCGTTCCGAGGGCAGCATGACGATCTTGACCTCCACCCCGATTCTCCGGCAGGCTTCCTTAACCACCCGATCGCCCAGTCCGGTGTGATCCCTGGTGGCATTGGGCGGGGCGTTGGACGTATTCAGCACCAACACCGTCTGCCCGTAGCCCGAGGAGGTCATTATAAGCGAGAATAAGATTATCAGGAAGGCTTTTTTCACATTATTTCCTGGTTTGCAGATATAATTAATATCATAATCATAGACGGGTTATATCTTCCGGGTGAAACAGCGCTCGGGGTGATGCTGATCGGACCAGGGTGGAGACGGTCGTGTCTCAATGCAGTTGAATTAAAGAAATATTGTAGGCAGTTAGGCATGTTGCTCGTCTGAACCTTGATTACGCTGATTAAATGAAAGACTATGATTAAAGCAGAATACCCGTGTGTTGGACTGCCGGGTAGGCCGTAGGGTTTCATGTTTGCCTTGAAGCCGAAAAC
>JADFYA010000235.1 GCA_015233285.1 Deltaproteobacteria bacterium
GGTCATGGTTCTTATTAAAAAACGGAACCAGACTGCCGATGGCCAGGTATTCGATACCCAACTCCATCAAGCCTTCCAGGCTCCGCCGGCGCAAGTCCGGAAACCGGCCACCCTGCTGCACGCCGGCCAGAATACACCCCGGAGTCAGAGCCAGTGCCTCGCGGATTCGTTTCAAGGTCACGATCAGTTTCTGTTCCGCCGTAGTCCGGTTTTCACCAGGCGGGCTGATCAAATCCAAGGGCGAGGCGATGTCGGTTTTGATCATCTCCTGAAAAGTCACGATGGCCTTATTGGACAACAGCAACGGGCCCGTTAGAGCCTGGAAGGCCCCGGAATCAGTCATGACCAGGCCGTCAAAGTTAAGATACTCCCTAAGGGTCAATCCGTTTTTGAATGAGTTACGAATGTCTCTATTTTTATATAGGAAAAAGGCGTTTAAGATACAGCCTTCGACGCTCTGTAATTCACCCCAGACGGATAGAGGCACAATCGGAGATTGCGGTTGATACACCGGTAAAAATAGCGGCAAGGAATGTTCCGTCCCGCGGCGGGTGATTAGTTTTCTCATAACCCTCAACATCAATACTGTGGTTGACAGACCTTTATTTAATCCACAGATTACTCAGATTTGCGCAGATTAAAAAAACACAAAACGATTGAGTCCAAGCCTCGGTCAGCTAAAGTTCAGCAAATGATCGCATGGTCTGTGGGTTTCTTTCATCTGCGTTCATCTGCGAAATCTGCGGATACATTTCTGTCTCCCAAATTAACAAGACTCGTCGAACTTAGGTCTTAAGGATATCCTATTATCATGATTCCGGGCAACCAAATATTGTAATCACCGCCAAAGCGGCTGATTTTTCAATGGAGGGACGTCCTGTTACACATTAATCTTGACGAGCTTTTTCAGGCGGTGCTAAAGTGGAAGGGATAATTTCGGTTCCTCTATGAATAGAACCTCCCGCCGCCTGCGACACTTTCACAACTCGGCCGGGTGACTGGAGAAAGGTGCCGTTCACTCAATTTCCCAGGAAGACATCATGCGGTACGACGGCGTCGTTTTCAGACCGCCCAGCGAGGCCAACAGCCTTCTTATTCAGGCCACGGTGGGGTGCCCCCATAATAAATGCACCTTTTGCGGGATGTATAAACATAAACGGTTCCGCATCCGCAAGGTGACGGATATTAAGCAAGACCTGGAATCGGGATATAAGATTTACGGCCCCGGGGTCAAGAGCATTTTCTTTCCCGATGGCAACTCCATAATTATTAAGACGGCGCAACTAATTGAAATTCTAAACTATGCCCGGCAACTGTTCCCTGACCTGGAAAGAATCACGGTCTACGGAGCGGCAAAATATGTTATGCTCAAAAGCGTGGTGGAACTTGTCGCCCTGCGGCAGGCCGGACTCAGCCGCATCCATTCCGGGATGGAAACCGGCGATGAAATCATCTTAAAAAACATCCAGAAAGGCTGTACCCCGGATGAGATCATCCAGGCCGGTCTCAGAGTCAAGCAAGCCGGGATCGAACTTAGCCAGTATATCCTGGTGGGGATCGGAGGCACGGCCAGATGGCGGGAACACGCCATAGAGAGCGCCGGAGTGCTCAACGCCTTTGACCCCGACTTCATCCGCTTGCGGACTTATGTTCCAGTCAAACAAGCGCCTTTGTGGTCGGAATACGCGGCCGGGCGCTTCATCCTCCCCGGACCGCATCAGGCCCTGGCGGAGATAAGGCTGATGATCGAACACCTTAACGTGACCAGCCACATCGTCAGCGATCACGTGTCCAACTATTGTAACATTTCAGGAAAGCTTCCGGAGGATAAGGCCGAACTCCTGGCTGAACTCGACGCCGCCGGGAACATCCCTGAAGACCATTTCCGTCCAGCTTTAATCAGTAACCTGTGATCATAATCTGTAACAAGGACATTTACTAGATGAATAGACAGCTCATCAGTTCTCTTGCGATCATTCTGGCCTGCTCCTTGACCTGTTCCTGCTCCGTGATTACAGCGGGAAAGTGGGTCCCGCCGGCTCCGGCTACGACCCCCCAGGCCGCTCCCGGCGAAAAAGATAAGGCACCGGCAAAGGAAGTAAAACCATCAAGCCCGGAAGACCAAAAGGCGCTCAAACAGACCCGCCTGATGGACTCTGAGGTGTTGGCTCCAACGCCGCCTTCCAATAAAGAGTTGGCCCAATACTATTTTGCCCTGGCTGAAATGGCCGCCTTTAACGGGGCATTGGACAAAGCAACTGCGTATTATCAAGAGGCCATCAAACACGACCCGACCTCGGCCATGCTGGAAACGGACCTGGCGGAACTTTATTTACGGCGAGGGGCGTTAAAAGACTCATTGCGACACGCCCAACGGGCCGCCCAGAAAAACCCCAACTATCTCCGGGCACACTTGCTGTTAGCCGGACTGTACTCGAGTTACAAGGAAACCGATAAAGCCATCGCCGAATATGAAAAAGTAGTCTCCATGGACCCGGAAAACAGCGAGGCCTACCTTTTTCTGGGAACACTTTATGCCCAAAAGCAAGAGGTGGACAAAGCCATAACGACCTTGAAAAGATTAATCGAACTCAATCCCGACTCGGTCATGGCTTTTTATTATACCGGAAAAGTCTTTCTAGACGCCAATATGTTAAAAAAAGCCAAACCTTATTACCAGAAGGCGATAGAACTCAGACCGGACTTTGAACCGGCCATCTTCGATCTGGCCTATATCATGGAAAAGCAAGGAAACATTGCCGAGGCTGAGGCGATGTATCAAAATTTGCTGAAGTTCAGTCCCGGCAACTCTCGGGCCAGAGCACAACTGGGCCGGCTCTACCTGATCTCTCATCAAGATAAAAAGGCCGATCAGGAATTTCAGAACCTGCTCGAACAGGGGAAAGGCGATATCGGCGTCAGAATCAAGGTCGGGCTGATTTATTTTGAGCAAAGAAGACTTGACCAGGCCATTAAAGAATTTAGCCTGATTCTTTCCGCCCACCCGGAGAATCATCTGGTGCGCTACTACCTGGGTTCGTGTTATGAAGAGCAGAAGGTGCCTAACCAGGCCGTGGAGGAATTCGGTAAAATTCCACCTGCTGCCCCGGTTTATACCGATGCCCGGATTCACATGGCCTACATCTTGGAAAAGGAAAACAAAAAAGCTGAGGCAATCAAAGTTCTAAGTGATTCTATCCAGATAACAAGAGATAAAACAAACTTGCACCTGGCCCTGGCCACCATTCATGATGAGGCCAAAGATTATGGTAAAGCCATCGAGGTTATAAAAAAGGCTATAGAAATCGAACCCGGCAACGTCGAGCTTCTATTCAGGTTGGGGGTGATTTATGACCACCAGGGCGATAAGAAAGCCGGCCTGGCAACCATGGAAAAAGTCCTGTCCATTGATCCAAATTATTCCAACGCATTGAACTACATTGGCTATACGTATGCGGAACAAGGGATTAAACTCGATGAAGCGGAACAACTAATTCAGAAGGCCGTCAATATCGACCCGGACAATGGCTACATAACCGACAGCCTGGGTTGGGTATATTATCAAAAGGGCGACCTGGACAAGGCTCAAACCCAACTGGAACGGGCCTACCAGTTAGTCAACGACGACCCGACGATTACGGAACATTTGGGCGACATCTATCTTAAAAAAGGACTACTCAAAAAGGCCATGGAGATGTATAAAAAGGCCGTTGAGCTGTTGCTGGGAAAGCCCAAAGATAAGGACCGGGAAAAAGATCTTGGCCGGATAAAGGAGAAGATTGAGCAGATGAGCAAAAAACTGGAGCACAACCAGAATTGACCGGTCTAAATGAACCGGCGGCAACGGACCGAGAGCAATATCACACCCTGGTCGGCCCACATGTGAGAAAATGAAAGGATGAAATGACCTGCTCAAAACTTAACCGGATTCTTGGCTTCCGATTACTCCTGGTCTTGGTGATGACCGGGATCCTCAGCGGGGCTTTTGGTTGCGCCGGCAGGCCCCTGGTCATGAAAACGCCGCCCAAGGCCGAAGATCTGGTCCAACGGTTGCAACTGCACGAAAAAGCCATTGACAGCTTTCTGGCTATGGGCGATCTGACGATCAGTTCTTCAAAGACCTACTTAAGAGCCGAGCTGATCGTTATCGGCCGATATCCGGATACATTACGCTGGGAAGTATCGAGCACCTTTGGGACGCCGTTACTCTATATGGTGGCCAAAGAGGAAGACGTCACGGCCGTATCCTTTGACAAAAAATCATACTACCGGTCATACACTCTGTCTCCCTACCTGCCCATATCCGGGTTAACGGCCAAAGATGTCTCCCATATTCTATTGGGAATGCCGGTATTGCTGGAATTCACCCGGAGCAGCAGTTCCTATGATCCGGAACTGGACGCCTGGGTGTTGGATTTGGACAATCCCAAATTGAAACTTAAGGAGCAGATTCTCCTACGCACGGATGATTACACGCCCATATCGCTTAGTTTGTCTCATTACCAGTCGGAAGACGCCTTTCGGGTCGCTTTTTCCGATTTTTTCAGCGTGACCACCTCACCCGGTTTTGAATCTAAATATCCCAGGTATGTCACTATCACGACTCAGGAGCAAGAATCGACCATCAAGATAAACGTCAAGGAATTACAGTTTGATGTTCCGACGAAAGAGTCTCTTTTCAGGTTGCCTAAACCGGCGGGATTCAAAGAAGTTCTATTAGAAGGGAAGTAGCCGGGATGAAGTTTCGGGCTGAACGGATGCTGGGTCGTTTAGCCAAATGGCTTCGGATGTTAGGATATGACACTGTCCTGGAAGGTCGGCCGGACATGGGCGTAAGCCTGGAGGAGGAAGACGGGCCCCGGGTGATCCTGACTCGAAGACGGAAAAAGCCCGGACCGAGCCACGCCTTTCTGCTGCACAGTGATGACCCGATGGAGCAGTTAAAGGAAGTGGTGGTGACTTTTAGGCTGACCGTCGATGAGGCAAGTCTCTTCTCCCGGTGCTCGGTATGCAACCGGGCCCTGGTCGCGGTCCCCAAAGCAGAGGTGGTGGGGCGGGTGCCCGATTACGTCCTGGCCGGGCATGGCTCATTTCATCGTTGTCCCCTGTGCCGCCGGGTCTACTGGCCGGGCAGTCATTTGGGCCGGATGAAAAAACGGTTGGCCGGGGTCCTTGGGGCTGAAGAAGGACCTGAAAAAGAGAATGGTTTAACATGAAAAATTCAACGGTTCAATCTCGGACGATAACATAATGATTATAGAGACTAAACGTCCGTCACTTTCGGCCGACCGCATATCTCGGGTTCCTTTTCCTGCAAGCCGGGGTGGCGAATAACCTTACCCTCCACCAAATAGACCACCTGCTCCGAAATATTGGTCGCCTCATCTCCAATTCTCTCTAAATGGCGACCGGTCAAGATCAACTCCACGCCTCGTTGAATCAATCTATGCTCATCCATCATCCAGTTGATCATCTCTTCTAAGAGTTGCCGGTTGAGATTGTCCAGATCGTCGTCCCGGCAACACACCGCTTGAGCGGCTATAACATCCCGGTGAACAAAGGCCTCCAGACAATTTCTGGTCATTTCCTTGGCCACCTCGCCCATTTCGACGAGAGTTCTGGGAAACTCCATCGGCTCCATGGGGATCAGCATCAAAGATCGATCCGCCAAATTGACGCATTGGTCGCCCATCCGTTCCAAATAGTAGGATATCCTGATCGCCGAAGTCAGAAATCTCAGATCTACCGCGACCGGCTGCCGGGTGGCCAACATTTTCACGCACCGTTCTTCTATTTCATTTTCCAGGGCATCCAGGCGCTTGTCCCCTTTGATTGTCTGTCGCGCCAGGTCGGCGTCTTTAGACGTGAGCGATCTGATGGCGTTGTCCAAGGCCTCTTCCACCAACCCGCCCATCTTCAGAAGACTATCTTTCGCCCAATCCATCTGCCTGTGAAATCCCTGAATAGTCAAAACCAAATCCTCCCGTCAAATCTACGATTCCAGCCTGACCGACTGAAACAGACAAGAACGCTAAAGCACTCGAAGCTCAACCGGAGCAGACC
>JADFYA010000236.1:0-5460 GCA_015233285.1 Deltaproteobacteria bacterium
CGCCACCCCTACCCAGGGCGTTGCCCTGGGCTAACCTAGAGCGCCCTTTCAGGGCTTCATCGGAATTAACCATTTATTAGAATAGGATCCGATGACCCTACCCTTAAGTCAATGACATTGACCGGCACCGAGCAACCAGCAACCAGAAAGACACACATGATTAAAGTCACCCCGGATGAACTAAAATTAATGGCCCAGCTCATTTATGAATATTGCGGGGTGGTCGTGGGACCGGATAAAAGTTACCTCATAGAGAGCCGGCTGTCGCCCTTGGCCGAGCAACTATGCTGCAAAAGCTATCGTGAATTCTATAACATGGCTCGAAGTGAACGTGACGGACAAATTAGAGTCCAGATCATCGACAGAATAACTACGGGTGAAACTCAGTTTTTTAGAGATAAGCAGCTCTTTGAGGCTTTGCGATTCAAGATCATCCCGGATATGATCGACTTCCGGATGAGCAATAAGGTGGTAGACCGAAATATTTCCGTCTGGAGCGCGGCCTGCTCTTCGGGCCAGGAACCATACAGCCTGGCCATCACCTTCCTGGAGACTATCCCGGATATCGCCAAATGGAACCTTAAGATCATGGCCAGCGACATCTCCGACGAGGCCTTCCGTAAAGCCAGCCTGGGCCGTTACACTCGACTGGAAGTGAGCCGCGGCCTGACCGAGGCCCAATTGGCCAAGTATTTCACTCCCAAGGATCAGTGTTGGCAAGTCAACGACCGTATTCGAGCAATGGTTTCTTTCCGTAAGATAAATTTGTTGGAACCATTTTGCGGAATTGGCCGTTTTGACATGATCTTTTGCCGAAACGTGGCTATTTATTTTAATCGGGAAACAAAGATCAAGCTTTTCGATAGCCTGGCCAATGCACTTAACCGGCAAGGCCATTTCTTTCTCGGGTCTTCAGAGTCACTGGCGGATATATCTACACGATACAAGATGAGGAACCATCTGCGATGTATCTACTACGAGTTGATTAGTTAGACCACCGACCACCCGGCGCCTGGCTCTGTTAACCAACTCAATAATTTTAAAGAGTATTACTGATAACACGAACTCAGAATAAGGGCATGAACCTATGAGACTACTAGTTACGGGCGGCGCCGGATTTATTGGCAGTCATGTGGCCGAAACAGCACTCCGTTTGGGTTACGAAGTCGCGGTTATTGACAATCTACTCACCGGCCGCAAAGAAAATGTTCCCGCCAAGGCCGTCTTTTACCAGGCCGATATCCGTTACAAAGACCAAATAGATTGGGTTTACAAAGAGTTCCAACCAGAAATAGTTAGCCACCAGGCCGCTCAGACCAGCGTCGCGGTAAGCGTTCGTGAACCCGTTCTGGACGCCGAGATAAACATAATCGGCAGCCTGAATGTCTTTAATGCCTGCCTGGCCGGTAACGTCAAGCGTCTGATATTTGCCAGCACCGGGGGTGCCATTTACGGTGAGGTTCCTCCTGGAGAACGCGCTTCCATATCTTGGCCGGCCCAGCCCCTGAGTCCCTATGCCTGCAGCAAGCTGGCCATCGAAGGTTATTTGAACTGCTACCACCAACAGCAAGGGTTAGACTTCCGGATCCTCAGATATGCCAATGTCTACGGGCCGCGGCAAGATCCGCACGGCGAGGCCGGGGTCGTGGCCATCTTTCTCGGCCGTCTTCTTGCCCAGCAGGGGGTCTACGTTAATGCCGGCCGCGCGAAGGGTGATGCCGGGTGCATCCGCGACTATGTTTACGTAGGCGACGTGGTCAAAGCCAATTTGGCCGCCATGGAAGACAAGATTAACCAGCCGATTATCAATGTGGGCACGGGCGTGGAAACCAGCACTTTGGAACTTCTTCGTCTGATTGAACAGTATATTGATATAGAAGCAAAAATTGAATTCAATCCACCTCGGCCAGGCGACCTGGTGCGCTCTGTGTTGGATGCTTCCGAATACACGGCCATCATGGGGACCACCACCGACCTCGGCCAGGGTCTTAAAGAAACCGCCCAGTGGTTTCGGGAGCAAAAGTCCAGGGATTGATATCCGCCCGGCGAATTCCAGAGAGAAACAGAGATTAAAACCGGACTCAACGAATGAGCTTTTTGACCATATCCCCGTCACACCCCATCTGAATTTCTCCATGATATGACTACCCGCGGCCGGGTCACCGGGAGCAGGCGAGGTTACATTGAGAAAGCGTTCTATATCTAGCGACTTAACAATTAGCCTGATCTCTGTGGTCATCATCACGTCGATTGTCGTTTTATTTGTTAATTATTATTTCATTTCCTCCAAGATCAAATCAGAACTGCTGGCTAAGGCTAATGAGTACGCCGGATCATTGGCCGATACGCTGTCTGTCCCCCTCTGGAATTACGATACCAAAAACATCGAAAGTATCGGAAGAACCTTTGCTCAGAACGAACTGGTGGTGGGATTAACCATCGAGGATAATTTTGGCAAGACCCTCTTCAAATATCTTAAACGCGACCTGGGGGAAGTCATCGGCAAAAAAGTTGACATCTTCTACGAAGGGCAGTCGCTGGGCCGGGTAGGCATCCATCTGTCCGCCCGCCATTATGAAAAAATCAATAGCCGGTTATTGATGCTTGGGATCATAACCATGGTTACGGTCGTTTTGGCTATGCTTGGAGCGACGGGTTTTCTGCTCCGAAAACTTTTAAAGAATCCCATCGATGAATTGGTCATGGGCATCGAAAGAATTGCCGATGGAGATTATTATTACCGGCTGGGTTATGCCGACAAGGCTGAAATTGAGTTGATCGGTTCTAAATTCAATTATATGGCTGATCAGATCAGGCTTCGGGAACTAAACCTGGCCGCGGAACGGGAGAGATTAGAAGTCACCCTCCGGTCTATCGGCGATGCGGTCATTGTTACCGACGTAGCAGGGCAAATCACCCTGGTCAACAAAAAGGCTGAGGAACTTTTCCGGTGGAGCCAGAAGGAAGTGGTGGGGAAGCACCTGACCGAGATGCTCCGATTCCCAGACATATCCACACAGGATGTTTATGTCCGGTTGTTGAAAGATGTTCTCCAGGCCGGGACACCTACCCGGCTGGAAACAAACAATATCATGATTGACAAACCCCATTCCGAGTGCATTGTCTCGGGTAGCGCCGCCCCGATCCTCATCGGCAGAGACACAATTAGCGGCGGCATCTTTGTATTTAGAGATGTGACCAAAGAGGAGACATTAGAAAAGAGACTACGACAATCCCAAAAAATGGAGGCCATGGGGACTTTGGCCGGTGGTATCGCCCACGATTTCAATAATATACTGACAGCCATTATCGGCTACACCGAATTAACTTTGCAAAATACGCCGGAAGATCATACCAATTGGAGAAAATTAAGTCAGATACTCAAAGCCGGGATGCGGGCTAAGGATCTGGTCAGGCAAATTCTTACATTTAGCCGCAGGACGGAACAAGAAAAAGCCCCCCTCAGAATTGGTTTAATCATCCAAGAAGTCCTTAAATTGATGCGGGCTTCCCTTCCGGCCACCATCGAAATTAGACAATCCCTGGCCGTTCCGGCAGATACCGTTCTGGCCGACCCGACCCAAATCCACCAGGTGATGCTAAATTTATGCACCAATGCGGCCCACGCCATGGGCGACAAGGGTGGGGTATTGGAAGTCATTCTGTCCAACCTGGGAATTGACCAGGATTCGGCCAAGCGCTACCCCGAACTGATCACTGGACATTACTTGAAGATAACCGTAAGCGACACCGGCTCCGGCATGGATAAAGCAACTCAGGAACGCATCTACGACCCATTCTTTACCACCAAAGCTCCAGGGGAGGGAACGGGCATGGGGTTATCCGTGGTTCATGGCATTGTCACAAGCCACAAAGGGCTGATCACGGCGTATAGCGAACCTGGTAAGGGCTCAACATTTCATGTCTTTCTTCCATTGGTCGACATGGCTTGCGACAATGGGCGACAACCCGAAATAATCATTCCCTCGGGCGCCGGAGAGCGCGTCCTTTTGGTTGACGATGAAGAAATGATTGTAGATATCTGGAAAACGATGCTGGAGAATATTGGTTACCGGGTCACCGCCACAACCTTAAGTGCTGAGGCACTGACCATATTTCGGGACCAACCGGAAGCGTTTGACCTGATCATTACAGATCAGACCATGCCCCATATGACCGGGATCGAACTGACTCGGGAAATCATAAAGATCCGACCGGATATCCCGATTATCCTCTGCACCGGTTTCAGTGAAGCCGTAACCAGAGAAAAAGTAAAGGAAATCGGCATTCGGGAAATGGTTATGAAGCCTATCATCACCACAGAAATCGCTCAGGTGATCAAAAGGTGTCTCGATCAGTGTGAAGGGTGAAAAATACCCCGCCGGTTATCCTTGATAAGCAAGAACCAGCTAACCCGTAACCCGTAACACGCAACCCGAAACGACCTAACCCTATTCCTGACCATACCCATGAGGTGACCATGCGGCTACCCTATTTTGATTATACGACGGCAACCAGGCTCCCGGAAGTCTTATCCTTACTCAATGAATACCAGGAAGAGGCAGTGTTGATGGGCGGAGGCACAGACCTCATCCCGGCCCTGAAACGCCGCTTGTTAAAACCCCGGCTGGTTATTGATTTGGCCAAGATTTCAGGCCTGCGGTATATCCTAATGGATGGCCCGATGGTTAAGATCGGGGCGGCTGCAACTTTGGAAGACGTCTTGACCAGTGATTCGATCCGGTCCTATTTTCCTGCTTTGATCCAGGCTGTGGCTAGTATCGGCGCAGTCAGCATTCAGCACCATCGGGCCACCCTGGTGGGCAACTTGATGCTCAATACCCGGTGCCAATATTACAATCAGTCTCAGTTCTGGCGTTCGGGTAAGGCGCCTTGTTTCAAGGCAGGAGGTCAGACTTGTTTCGCGGAAGAACGGGGGGAAAAGTGCCGGTCGGTGTATCAATCCGACGGAGGGGCCGCCCTGCTGTCGCTGACGGCCATGGTCCACATCCAGAGCGTCAATGGAGAACGGATCATCCCGGTAGCCGACCTGTTCACCGGTCAGGGGGAAAAGCCATTTAAGCTGGAGCCGTCCGAGATGGTCACTGAGGTACTGCTCCCCATCCCGGTGGGTGTGGCGGCCGGGTCATATCAAAAGCTCCGCTTCCGTTCGGCTATTGATTATCCCCTGGTCGGTGCGGCGGGCACCATCGAGTTCAACAAAGACAGGACCGGGGTCGAGACAGCCCGGCTGGCCTTGACCGGCATTTCCTCCGCGCCCCTGCTTATCCGGCAGGCCGGGGTATGGTTGGTCAAGAACTACAACCCGGCCCAAGGACCGGAAGCATCCCAGCAAGTTATCGCAGAAGCGGCCAGATTGGCCATGGCCGAGACCCAACTCTACCCAGTGGACAATATTGGAGCCACCGCCGCTTACCGCCAGAAAATGATCCCCGTAAT
>JADFYA010000236.1:5503-6033 GCA_015233285.1 Deltaproteobacteria bacterium
TGGATCCGACCAAAGGATTAGACTTCAGGGGCCTCGGAAATCGCATTGCCGGAGCTATTCATCAAACTCGTCATCCTGGTCGCCCCAGAATTGGAAGTTCATTTCCTCTCTTAAGTTGTCCACGCATTCAAGTTCTTCGGCCAGGCGCAGTTCGGTGCCTAGTCCTGGGGTGATTTGTCCTAATAATTGGTAGGCTTCCGGCTTACAGACCAAGATCTCTTCCGGATATATTTTAAGCTGCTCAAAAATTCCCAAAATGATTTCTTGAAAATCGGAATACAGTTCCAATTGCCGGCCCAGCCAGTTTTGCAGGACAAACCCACTGGTATGATCTACGATGACGAATACTGTCGGAAAGTACGGACGTTCACCCTCATTTATGGGAACCGGGAAATAAAAAAAGTCCATTTCCCATCCCCCTCTCTGGCGCTGAGAGTTTTTCTTGACTCTCCGGATTCTGATTTCATCCGGTTGAAAAGTCAGGTGATCGTTTTGGGAATTTTTGAGCAGCTTAAAATATATCCGGAAGA
>JADFYA010000237.1 GCA_015233285.1 Deltaproteobacteria bacterium
AGCCCCGTCGTCGGAAATCTCGATGTTTACCTGACCGGCTTCGTGATACGCCTTAAGGTAGATGCGGCCTTCCTCATCTTTGCCCATGCGCCGCCGTATTTCGGGCACTTCAACGCCATGATCAACACTGTTTCGGACCAAATGGGTCAGCGGGTCGGAAAGGTTTTCGATAATGGACTTATCCAATTCGACGTCATGACCTTCAGTGAAAAGGACGACGTTTTTATTCAAGGACCGGGCCAAATCCCGTACGACCCGATTGAATTTGCCAAACACGTTCCCGATGGGCTGCATCCGTGTTTGCATGATCCGCTCCTGAAGTTCGGAGGTGATCAGGTTAATCCGCTGGGCAATGGGTTGCAGCGTCTGAGATTGAAGCGAGGAAATGGTCTGGACAAGCTGGTTCCGGCTTAGAACGAGTTCCCCGGCCAGAGTCATGAGTTGATCCAGCAAAAAGATATTCACCCGGACCGAGGTCTCGGCGTAGCCTTTCTTTTCCCCGGCCGTCTGAGAATCTCCCGCCTCGGGTTGGGGTCTGGACTCCACTGTGGCGGGCAGGGAAGCCGGCCGGCTTCGATCAATGGGCGGCGGCGCGAGTACCGGGGCCGGCCTGGGTGGCGGCGGCGCGGGTTGAGCCACGGGTTGAGGTGGCGCAGGTGCAGGTGTCGGTCGAACCGGCGGCGGCGGTGGAGGAGGCGTGGGTTCGACCACGCGTTGAGGCGGCGGCACGGGTTCGGCTTGAGGCGGCGCGGGGCGTGGGGGAGCCTGGATGACTTGAGCCGGCTCTGGAACCGGGGCTGGTTCAGGTTCGGACTTTGCGGCAATGGGGGCCGCTGGCCCGGCCGAAACCGCGGGAGCAACCGGGGAAGGCGCCGACTCCGGCGCCCCGACAGGAGTCCCCGCAACCGTCAACTCGACCACGTCATCCATGGGTACATCTAAAGCCGCGGCCATTAATGACGGCTCAACAATGGATCCGAATAACAGATCCAGGGGCATCCTGATGGGTTCCCCATCGTCTATCGTCCCAATGGCGTCGATATTTAAAGTCAGATTAACTATTTCGCCCAAGGAAGTAAGGTATTCAATCAGTTTTAGAGGAGTCCGCTGCTTGTCTTGGCAATCTCGAATCAAATCCATCCTGATCAGGTAGATGAAATAACCGAAATTCTTTTTTTCCTGCAGCTCGCTTTGGTTTACCTCCATCAACACCTGACCGTGCTTATCCTTAATTGTCACCTTGGGTCCGACATCTTTGGCGCGTGAATCTACATCAAGAATGCCCTTTAACATGGAAGTGTACTGGGAAATATCTCGATTGTCGCTATCTCCAACGTTTTTCAGGAGATCCTTGAGCAGGTCCGCCGCCTTGAGCATGATGTCGACGATCGCGGAGGTGGGGGTCAGTTCCTTTTTGCGAACTAGATTCAGAATACTTTCCCACTCATGGGACAACTCACGGATGTTATTTAGGGCGCAAAACCCCGCCGCACCTTTAACCGAATGGATGGCCCGGAATACTTTATTAACCAGGTCCAGGTCGATGTCGGCGCCCTGTGATTCGATAGTCAGCAGATCTTCCTCGATATTTTCCAGATGGTCCAATGATTCGACGACCATTTCCTGGATTAGATCATCGGTCTCGATACCCATGCTCGGCCTCCGGTGGGGGTGGTTTGCCCTAGAGATCGGCGAAGACATCTCCAAGGATACATACAAGTTAGTCCCGCCCCTTGAGTTTCCTGCAAGTGGTGTCTTTAGATACTTGATAAGAGCGGGAAAGTTCTTCTCTCAGGCTCCAGGATAGGCTTTCAGTCTGTGAGACTAATTCCTAACTAACTAACATAATCTGCCGACAATTGTAAACTTGTTTTTGTTTTATCAATATTTTTCTCTAAAGTCACAAAATCTGGGTTTCGGGTAACCCCTAATCGTCATCCAGGACGTCCCTGATCGCCGAGAGCATTTCTGCGGCTTCGTAGGGCTTGCTGACGAAGCTTTTCGCCCCCAACCGGATCGTGTCTTCTGAAGAATCAGTGCCTGGGAAGCCACTGGCGATGATCACTTTGGCCTGGGGGTTAATCTTCATAATTTCTTCCAAACATCGTACGCCACCCATCTCCGGCATGATTAAATCTAATATTATCAATGAAATGCTCTCGGCATGCAGTTTATAAAACTCGATGGCCTGGTGCCCGTTGGAGGCGCTTACAACGTCATAACCAAACCGGCGGAGCATTTTTTCACCAAATTTTCGGATAAATTCTTCATCATCTACGATCAGAATCGTCTCCTTGCCTCCTTGCGGCATTTCCTTGACGTCCGGTTCTTCGGTGTATTTTAGCTGTTCAATTGCCGGCATATAAATGTCAAAAATGGTGCCTTCGTTCAGAGCGCTTTGACAATAAATATACCCGCCATGGCTCTTAATAATTCCATAAACCACCGACAACCCGAGCCCTGTGCCCTTGCCCAGACCCTTGGTCGTATAAAATGGTTCAAATATGTGGTTCTGCACATTTTTATCCATACCCAGGCCATTGTCGGTCATCTTGATAAGCACGTAGTCACCGGGAATTACTTCCGCATGCGTCTTGCAAAAAGTTTTATCCAATGTCACGTTTTTGGTGGAAATGATTATTCGGCCGCCGTCGGGCATGGCGTCCTGGGCGTTGATGGCCAGGTTCATCAAAACCTGTTCAATTTGGGCCGGGTCAGCATTGGCAATCTTCAGGTCTTCAGCCAGCTCCAGGTCGATGGCAATCATTTTAGAAATGGTCCGGCTAAGCAATTTTTTGACTTGCCTCACCTCTTGATTGAGATCGACGGGACGAAATTTGTGTTCCACTTTTCGGCTAAAGGTTAATAGTTGCTGTGTAAGTTCGGCTGCCCGCCGGGCCGCCTGCTCGATCGCCGTCAATTCTTCATGTTCGGGATCATCGTTTTTTTTGTCCAACAGGAGCAACTGGGTATACCCCTTGATGGCCTGGATAAGATTATTGAAGTCATGGGCCACGCCTCCGGCCAGCGTGCCTACAGCCTCCATCTTTTGGGCTTGAAAAAGCTGGGCTCGGAGTTTTCTTTCGGAACTACTGTCGATCACGAAGCCCAGGATGGCCGGTTGGCCGTGATAATCAATAATAGTCAGGCGCAGGTCGACATCAAAGGTTTCCTCGTTCTCTTTGATTCCTTTCAACTCAAAATGGGCCGTGGGCTGGTTAGAGGGGGAGCCGTTCCGCCGGCAGTCGTCCAAGAGATCTCCGTCACTCAGGTCAACCAGCTTGTCTAGGGGCATATCTATGACCCGGTCGGAATCAGTGTAACCAAACATCTGAACAAAAGCCGGGTTGGCATACAGAACACGGCTTTTTTGGGCAATGACCATCCCAATCGGGGAGGACTCGATAACCAACCGCATCATTTCTTCCGAGGCCCGCAAGGCCTGTTGGGCTCGCTTTCTTTCGATGGCATAACAGATGGACCTGGCCAGCAGTTGTCCGTCTACCTGACCCTTAACCAAGTAATCTTGGGCCCCATGACGAACGGCGCGGTAAGCGGTGTCTTCATCGTCGAGATTAGTGAGTACGATAATAGGGATATCCGGAGCGTTGGCATAAGCCTGAGTAAAGGTACTGATTCCTCGGCTGTCCGGCAGAATCAGATCTAATAAGAGCACGTCAATATCACCTTTGGCCAGCAAGGCCAGGCCGGGCAACAGCGCCTCAACGCTATTCAAATTGCAGGAGATCCCCTTGGTCCTCGTCAGCATTTCTTTAATGAGACGAGAGTCAATGGGGTTATCCTCAATTAGGAGAACATTAATACATTTGTAGTCCATATCCGTTGACTCCGACCACCGGCTTGACCCTGTGAAGCCGTTAAGTTCAACCGTAAATATAGATAAATTTGCCGGTTTTTATTAAATTATTTTAAAAATTTGTTGATTATTTCTTCGTAACTTCCACTTGCTTTAAGAGCCTTCAACCCGGTGTTAAAGGTTCCGACCATGTCCGGTTTAACAGATTTCCGGCTGAACATGAAGAAAATATCTTCAGAGGTTATATCCATATGATAAATATCTATTTTACCCTCCAATCATTTCAAGTGGTCAGGCGTTCAATGACTTCTATCAACTGTCCGGAAAAAATGGGTTTGGCCACATAATCGTCCATCCCGGCCGCCAGGCACCGTTCTTTGTCACCCTCTATGGCGCAGGCCGTCATAGCCACGATGGGAACGTGCCGGCCTACCGTCTTTTCTCTTTCCCTAATTTTCGATGTGGTTTCCAGGCCGTCCATTCCCGGCATCTGAACGTCCATCAAGATCAAGTCAAAGGATTCGGTTTCCAGCAGGTCTAAGGCCTTGAGGCCGGTTTCAACCGTCGCGACCAGATAGCCGTGTTTTGTCAAGATCATCTCAGCCAAGATGCTGTTGTGCGGATTGTCCTCCACTACAAGGATGCGGCGTAGCGTGCCGTCACTTTGGGGGGCGGCTGGACTCGGCTGTGGTAATACGGCCGGTTGGGCCGCGGCCAAGGCCGTGGCGATGGTTTGTTTTAGAGTAGCATATCGAATGGGTTTGGTTAAGCAGCCGGCCAAATTTAATTCCATACTGCGTTTGAGGTCATCGGGGTCATCAGCCGACGTCAGCATAATCATTGTAACTTCCTCGTATCCGGGCAATTTCCTGATCTTTTCCGCCAATTCAAAACCGTCCATTTGAGGCATCTGGGCGTCTAACAAGACCAACTGAAAGGGATTGTCCATGGCGGCGGCACGTTCCAGGGCGGCCAATGCGGACGGCCCGTTTTCCAAGATCGTGGGCTTCATTTTCCAGCTACTGAGCATTTCCTTTAACAGGCTCCGGTTCGTGGCATTGTGGTCAACCCCTAACACCATTATATCACCAAGCTTCTCAGGTTCCAACGGGGCCGGTTTGGACACTGTACCTTTGGGCAAGCCAAAATTCGCCGTAAAATGAAAGTTGCTGCCGCGGCCAATCTCTGATTCCACCCACATCCGTCCGCCCATCAAAGCCACCAATTGAGAAGAAATCGTCAGACCCAACCCTGCGCCGTCATATTGCCGGGTAGAGGCTCCATCGGCCTGAACAAAAGGCGAGAAAACAGCTTCCATTTTATCCGGCGGAATGCCGATGCCGGTGTCTTTGACCGAAAAGTGCAAGACAACGTAATCAGCAGTCGTTGATAGAGCTTCTATGCTCACAGCCAGTTCTCCCTGCTCGGTGAACCTGATGGCATTGCCCACCAGGTTGAGGATGACTTGCCGCAGCCTGGCCGAATCACCGACTAGGAATTCGGGTAAATCCGATTTCATCTGGTAGGTCAATTCCAGCCCACGATCAAGAGCCTGGATGGCCAGGGTATTGATCATCTCCCCCAGGCTCTCCAGAAGATTGAAATCGTGGTGCTCCAATTCTAGCTTGCCGGCCTCGATTCTGGATATATCGAGGATGTTATTCAACAATGACATTAGTGATTCAGACGAGGCTTTGACCAGCGTCAGGTATTCCCGCTGCTCTGGAGTTAAATTTGTCTCCAGGGCCAGTTCGGTCATACCGATAATTCCATTCATGGGCGTCCTGATTTCATGGCTGACATTGGCCAGAAACTCTCTTTTCGCCCGGTCGGCCTTTTGGGCCTTTTGCCTGGCTTCTTGCAGTTCTTCAATCAGTTGTTTCTTGGTCTTATTCTCGTCTTTCATGCGTTCAAGCTCCGAAATCCAGCAGCCCTTATTTTTCTGAGACTCTTGTTATCTTTTTGACGATAGCCGCGGCGGCGCCGGTCAAAGATGGTCAGAGGTTACGGTCAATGTCCCGAGTGCCGTTAATAAAAGCGCCGAGCAGACTCAGTTTATGCAAAACTGCCTGGTTAAACAAGAGCAAAATAACAGAGGGTGAAAAAAATTGAATTAATCCAGGAAAA
>JADFYA010000238.1:0-4319 GCA_015233285.1 Deltaproteobacteria bacterium
CTGTCGTCTATTCCCTCGAATTGCCCCAGTGTGATCGAATTTCGACACCCGTCTTGGTATGATGACGCCATTTACCAGATACTGGCCGAGCACAAGATGGGTTTTTGCATTCACGATGCGGTCGATGCCCCCACACCTGTACAACTAACTCTGGCCGACATGATTTATATCCGGTTCCACGGCCCGGAAAAGGGCTACCGGGGGACCTACGGCCAGGCAGGTCTGTATCACCCGGCCGCCTGGGTCCGGGAAACCATCTGCCACCACCCCCATATTCGACTATTTGTATACTTCAACAACACCGCAGGCGGCGCCTTGAACGACGCCGTCATGTTCAGAGATTTAATTCTCATCCCTAACCGGATCATTCCAGCGCCTCGATGAGAGACTGAGATATGCCCTACCTTACACATAACATGTTGTTACAAATCAATAAAATACAAATATTAGCAAAATGAAAAGTACGCCTTGACACTTTCTACTTTATAGTATATCTTAACACTCAAACGACTCCGCGATTATCTTCAATTCACTCGGAGCGATCATCTACTTCAGAACGATAAGGACTAATTTGGAGAAGATAAAAAAGACAAACCGTCCCAAACCCGGCTTGCGGATGAATGAACTCATGGACCTCACCGGGTTACCCAAGTCCACCATCCTGCATTACGCGGCCCAAGGGTTGTTGCCGGAACCGATTAAAACCAGCCCCAATATGGCCTATTACGACCCGGCCAGTGTGGACCGGCTCAAATATATCAAGATGCTTCAGGAGAAATATCGTCTGCCCCTGGCCAAGATTAAGACATATCTTAATCTACAAGATCAGGGCCGGGATGTAACGCCTTTGCTCGAACTCAGCCAGGTTATTTTCGGTCCTATGGAGGGACCGGTATTAGACGAGGACGCCCTCTGCCGGACTACCGGGCTTAGCCCGGATCAATTAACCGGGCTTATCCGGGATAATTTGATTTTGCCCCTGGAACCAGACCGTTACAACCAAGACGATGTTAAAGCGGCCAATGTTTACAAGCAAGCTCTGGACAATGGACTAGACATCTCCGACCTTATCTTTTACCCGGCCATGGGAAAAGAAATCGTCGATCATGAAATGCGGTTGCGGAGCCGTCTGACCCGTCATTTGCCGGATGACCAAGATGCCGCCTTATCCAGGCAACTGGCTATCAATGCCAGGACGTTGCGTGGCTACGTCATAGACCGCCTTTTTCAGCATCGGATCGCGGCGGCCAGGAACTTAAAAGACGATGGGCTGCGCTGATGAACCGTCTTCGTGAAAATCTGCCTGTAATTATCGGCGCGGCCTACATAACCCTGGCCGGCATCCGCCATTTCCAGATTCAAACCGGCCGCCTCTGGAGCCTGGTTGGTTTGCTCTTGATCGCCGCGGCCATTTATCGGCTCAAGAAACACGGCGGCGTTTCGGCTATCGCCACAGGCTTTTTGGTCTACATGATCATTAACGTCGTGGCGTTTTGGGGTGGACCGGCCGATCTGGCCGAGGCCCTGGCCACATATCCCACCGCATTTCTTTACGCCTCGTTCCTGGTGGTGACGGCTGGGCCGGCTCTGCTGAGTAAACGCTACTTCACCGAATATTTCGCTCGGAAAACCACCCCGGAAGCGGTTTGGGAGACCGGCGTGTTCAAGATCATCAACCGAAACATGACCTGGGCCTGGGCCGGTCTGTTTGCCGTCTGCCTGATAGTGAGTCTCCTTCCGACCTTATTTTGGTTACCCCCAAGCAGATTAACCGGCCTTCTATGCGGAACGGTTATCCCTATGGCTATTTTGCTAGGGATCGGGGTGCCTTTTAATAAAAAATATCCAGGGTATTATCAACGCAAACTCGGACTGCCTCCGGTTACCGGGCCGGACTCCAGGGAGATGGACAGCCCTCCCCCATTTGATCAATTGCAATTATCCAGGAAAGAGGAGAAAAGTATGGCCGACAAACTAAAAGTGGTCGCCCTCAACGGCTCCCCCCATGCGGGGATAGGCAATACCAGTCTGATGATTCAAATGATCAGGGCTGTGTTGTCCGGACAAGACGTTGACGTGGAAGAGATATTTCTATCCGAAAAGAGAATTGAGTATTGTGTCGGCTGCGCTTTGTGCCTGGAGAAAGGCAAGTGCTGGCGGTTAGACGATCACGCCCAAATTATGGAAAAGTTACTGGCCGCTGATGGTGTCATTCTGGGCTCGCCGGTCTATATCAAGCATGTCACCGCCCAAATGAAAACCTTCCTGGATCGGTCCTTGCCCTACGGGCACAAACCTCGAACATCATGGAAGCCGGGCCTGGCCATAAGCGTCTCTGGGGGGCTAGGCGAAACGGATACAGCCCGCTATCTGGCCGAGAGGCTACGGCTGTATGGCGCTTATTCGGTGGGCGAACTTACCGCCATCGCCACAGGTCCAGGCGTTTTTCTGGGTAAGGACCTAGTGGAAGCCAGAGCCGCTGATCTGGCCGGAACCCTCGTCCGGGCGATCCGGGAGAAACGGCGCTACCCGGCCACTGAAAAGGATCTTATCTTCTACCTCTTCATGGGTCACCTGATCCGGCGGGAAAAGGATTTCATGCAGGACGACTATGAATATTGGCAAAAGGAAGGGTTGTTTGAAGGATTTGAACATTATGTTCAGCAGCAGTTCACCAGGCCGAAAATGGAGCCTGAGATGAGGAAAGCCTGGCTCTCGGAGATGATTTCAAGAGAAAAAGCCAACTTTAAGAATGACAAGAAGCTGGACAAACCATCGGCCGCGCCCTCCGGCCCCCAGGCGGCCGCGACATGTTTGGAATTGCTAAAAATGATGCCTTTGGGTTTCCAGAGCGACCGAGCCGGCGACCTGGCGGCCATTTACCAATTTGAAATCAGCGGTTCAGAAAACTTCACCAGTAACTTAAAGATAACCGGCGGCCAGTGTGTGTATCACGATGGACCCGCCCCGGCCCCGGATGTGATCATAAAATCTCCCGCCGATGTCTGGCTGGCTATCTCCCGGGGGGAATTGGACGGCCAGGCCGCCTTCATGTCCGGCAAGTACAAAGTTGAAGGGAACATCGGATTGTTGCTCAAACTCAAAAGCATGTTCGGCTCTTGAATTAATATAAAGCCATTCTTCGGGCAGCCGCTCACAAGCATAACAATGAGATGCCTTGGGCCGCAACCAAAAGACGATGACTACCACCGTGTCATTCCGAACGAATGTGAGGAATCTTAAGATTTCTCGCTTCGCTCGAAATGACAAAAGGGAGCCGCGAAGATTTACAAGGATATCCGGCATATTAAAAAGCTCTGCGTTCCCTCTGCGGCCAGGCTTCTTCTTAACAAGCTATAATTTGATATCGGACACCAGGACATGAAGAACATATCAATTTGCTTAACTTTGTTGCTGTTCATCGTCGGACTCCCGGCTTTAGGCCAGGCCCAGAGCGACCTGGACAAGGAACAACAGGCCCGAGAGCACCTCTTTCAAGCTAAAAAAATGATGGATTTCGGTAAGTACTTTGAAGCGCTGGAGCGGTGTCAAACGGCCCGGGAACTTTCCCCAGAGACCAAAACCCAGGGTGAAGCTCTCCTGGCCCAGGCGGCGCTTATGTCCATCTTCCTGGATGCACCAGAGGCGGCCCTGGGCGTCTACCATGAGATCCTGGCCAAATATCCCCAATCAGCGGAGACTGCATTATTTAGGGAGGGACTCTTGCTCCTGGAGTTAGGCCGGACCGCCGAGGCTGAAGCCGGACTCCTCTCTTACAAAAAAAAATATCCCGCGGGCGAATTCCTGACCCAGACCGAGACCCTGCTGGGCGAGATCAAGAAGATGCCCTCGCGTACCGCCGGTTCACCTGGGGAGGGGCCCCTACCGCCCGTGGCCCCGCTGGGGAGCAGCCCCCAGGTGCGGGTGTGTCTCTGCCTGACCGACGGTGAGGCCACCATCAGGGGAACTCAAGCCACCCCGATTCAAGCCTCCGACCTCGAATCCAAAGATAGTTTCAAGATCAAGGCGGCGGGTAACCAACTCTTTGTCAACGGCCTCCCCTCGAAACAAAAAAAAATTACGTTTCAAAGCGATAGCCCGCTGGGTATCAACTGCGGCATCAAGCGGAAACAGGTCCGGGGCAGGCTGGTGGCCGGTCTGGAAGACGGCAAGCTTCTCATCGTCAACTTAGTCGATCTGGAAGACTACCTGTTATCGGCGGTTACTTCAGATACGAATTCGTCTTGGCCGTTGGATACCCTCAAGGCCCAGGCGGTCATAGCTCGGACCTATGCTCTGTACCAACCACTCCATCGGCA
>JADFYA010000238.1:4367-5912 GCA_015233285.1 Deltaproteobacteria bacterium
GATCTATTCCGGGACATCCCGGGAGCATCCCAAGGGACGACAGGCGGTCAGAGAGACCAAAGGGACGATCATCTCTTATCAAGGGCGCCCGATCCTGGCCGTCCGAAACTCTAACAGTGGAGGGTATACGGCAGATTCGGGTGAAATTTTTGGTCTACCCAAACCCTACCTGGTGGCGCAGCCGGATCCCGAGAGTCTCAATGGAAAAATGGCGCGGTGGCAAAGAAAAATAACCCCGCCCCAGATAGAAGCCGCTCTGGCCGCCAAAGGACTTAAGATAACCGGGCTGAAAGATATTAGTCCAGCCGTCAAAGGGACCTGCGGCCGAGTGATAAAAATAAGTCTGGTCTCAGCCAACGGCACGGCGACCTACCGGACCAGGACCGTCCTCAGCAGCCCCTTGAACTTTCCGGAAATCCTAATAGACATTGAGCATCGCAATAATCAATTCATTTTCAGCGGCCGCGGCCTGGGGCATGGTGTGGGCTACTCCCAATGGGGTGGGGCCACCCTGGGCGCCACAATGAACTATGAAGCCATCCTGAAATTCTACTATCCCGGCACAACCCTGACGAAAATGTGGTAACGCGGCCGGCCGTCTGATCATCCCCCGCCTCAACCTATCCCCTCTGCCCTTTAGACAGATAAGATAATTTTTTGAAATCACATAATTATTATCAATGTCGCCCGGTTCCGATACACGGCTGTAATTCAATTCAAAAAAAGATGAGAAATTTGTTGACATCTATAACGCAATGCGTCATAATACGTTCTAGTTTGCGATGCACCATTAATTCATCGTAAGCCGACACCAATCTTACATTATTCTTTAGGAGGTAATTACCCATGAATACTACAGACGGTTCCGTTGAAATCATCGCTTCCGCAGAATCCCCTTATTTCGTTATCAGAACAGTCAGGAAAGCGGCCGAAACCTGCACTGCAACAGTAAAGGATTGCCACGAAAAATACCTGCAAAAAAGGCTTGATTCCGGCAAAGACTTCATTGAGGCCGGAGTCAAGAAGATAACCGGCCTGACTGACAAGACGGTGGAAACGATTCAGGGCGTCAAAAAAGACGCCGTTGATGCGGCTGAAAAGGCTATCGAATCAGGTCAGGATTTCTTTAAGAAGCTTCCCTGTTATCAAAAGTTGGAAGATAAAGTCAAAAGCGGCCTGGGAAACATCTCTCACCTGATCAACCTACCCAATAAAAATGACATCGACCGGCTGAATGCCGCCGTTGAAGTCCTCAACAGCAAAGTGGATGCACTTAACAAAAAACATGTCGGATAGCCCAGACCAAAAGGTCTGATTGATCCTCCAGCGGACAGGGGCGGATTTCATCTTAAAACCATGGCCAAAATATAACCTAATTCGCCTGAAGCCTGTTTCAGGTCTTATTATCAAGTGAGGAAGCTATGCGCCAGATACGAAAATATCCCAACAGAAAAATGTACGACACTTCTGAAAAGAAGTACGTTACCTTAGATCAGGTGGCCGAGCTGATCAGGGCCGGCGAAGAAGTCAGAATCGTAGACAGCA
>JADFYA010000239.1 GCA_015233285.1 Deltaproteobacteria bacterium
ACAGAGACTCGATCATGGCCAGACCGATAAGCATGGTCACGGTGATCTTGCCGGATGCCTCAGGGTTCCGGGCGGTACCTTCAACAGCACCCTTGACGGCGATGCCCTGGCCAATGCCGGTTCCAAAAGCGGCGATGCCGATGCCGAAGCCGGCCGCGGTTACGGTGGCAGCGAAGACCTGCAGGGCGGCAGCGGACACGGAGGCGTCAGCCGCAAACACAAGAGTTGACATACCCAGGACAAAGAAGACCGTTAGCACCGTGGACGCGAAAACCTTTCTTGACATCTTTATTCCTCCTAATTAAATGAAAATGGTTTTTGTTAAGCGCCTTCTCCCAAAATGATATTTGTATGAATCAGCTTAGTTTGGTTGCTTCTGTTTTTTGAACCGACCGGCGGTCATTAGACGGCATGGGCCGGCTCGATAATCATAATTAATGATAAAGCATGACCGGTCAGACGACCACGCTTTTCTTTAGCAGACCGGCCAGCAAGTCTTTGATTCCGGAGCAGGCCAGCAATCCCAAATTGATGACCACTACGGAAAGGCCCAGAATGATGGCCAGGACGTTGACCTGCTTGGAAAAAATCAAGACAAAGAGTATGGCTCCGGTGGCCATCAGCCGGAGATAATACTTGAAAACGACCACCACCGGCGACCCGGGGGTGTCTGGGTTCAGTGCTTTTCGGAGTATCCGGTACAATAAATGAAAATTGGCGATAGCCAGCAAGCCGCCGGCCAAAATACCGCAACTTACTGAAACCGGAAAAAATATCAGGCTGGACAAAAGCATCGCGGCCAAGATAATCCAATTCCTCTTGACCAGATTTCTTCGCAATGCCTCTTCCGGGGTGATCATTGTGGGATCATTCATTTTTTATCTTTGTTTTTTAGCTTCATGCCGATGACATACATGTTTCTGAACCCGGCCACGATGCCGACGAGCAGAAAAATGATGGTGAACAAAGGCTTCGTGCCCAGCCATTGATCGAGGAGGTAATATCCGATAAAAAAGCCGATAATAGTGGATAGCACGACGGAGATGCCCATGGTGCTGGCATAAGCTAACAGCCTGATGTATTCCCTGGTATCGTCTTTCATGATGTTTTCACGGCGTCCCTGAGCACCCGGCGTGTCCATTATGCTTTGCGGCACCACAGGGTCTTATACGGAATGAACTGTCTATTGACTGGAGCGATTTTTAACACGGGGCACCGCCAAAAGTCAACTTTTTTTTACCGGGAGAGAGACTGGATAGGAGGAAATTCCGCGGATCCTGCGCCGGACCGGCCATTGCGCCCCCAACCCATTTGCACCATATATATTTTTTACTTACTTTGATGAACTTGCACCCTATATTGTCATTTCGAGCGAAGCGAGAAATCTTAAGATTCCTCACATCCGTTCGGAATGACAAAGTGGGAATCATCGTCTCTATGTTGTGGACGAAGGCGGCGCTATGCTGCGCCCTTGTTACTCTTCCGTCCGACGTCTTTAGAACACGTCCGAATGAGTTACCCGGACCACCTCGGTCAGGGTTGTTGTCCCGTCCAGCATTTTGTCAATGGCGCTCTGGCGCAGGCTGACCATGCCCTCCTTGACCGCGGTTTGCCTCAAAACATCCAGGTTGGCATGAGTCGTAACCTGCTTGCGGATGGATTCGGATATGGGCATGACTTCAAAGATGGCTATCCGGCCCAGGTATCCGGTCTGCTTGCACTGGATGCACCCCGCGCCTCTTTTCAATATAACCGGTTCGTCGATAATCTCCAATCCCAGCACCTTAAGTTCGTTTGGTTTGGCTTCATAGGATTCGATACAATGGGGGCAGATTCTTCGGACCAACCGCTGAGCGACAATCCCGACCAGAGTCGAAGTGATCAAAAACGGTTCAACCCCCAAATCGATCAACCGGGTGACCGAAGATGGCGCGTCGTTGGTATGCAGAGTGCTTAAGACCAGGTGACCGGTCAAGGCGGCCTGGATGGCATTATCGCCGGCCTCCTTATCCCGGATTTCACCAACCATTATAATATCCGGATCCTGGCGCAGGATATACCGGAGGACATTGGCAAAGGTCAGGTCGATGGCCCGGTTCACCGCGATCTGGTTAAAATCCTCATGGATCATTTCTATTGGTTCTTCCACCGTGGTGATGTTTTTTTCCGACGTGGACAGATACCGTAAGGCCGAATAGAGCGTGGTGGATTTACCGCTGCCCGTGGGGCCGGTGACCAGAATAATGCCGTGGGGGCGTTCAATAAAAGAACGGAATTTGATCAGATCGGATGGAGAAAAACCCAATTGCCGCAAATCCTGCATCAAAACTTCAGATTTCAAGATCCGGAGAACCGCTTTTTCCCCAAAGGCCACCGGGATGGTGGACACCCGGACTTCAGCTTCTTTGTCATCACTCCCCCGGATCTTGATCCGGCCGTCTTGGGGCCGCCGTTTTTCGGCAATGTCCAATCGGGACAGGTTCTTTATCCGGGAGATGATGGCCGGATGAACCATCTTGGGCAGTTTGTAAATCGTATGAAGCACGCCGTCTATTCTGAACCTAATGATATTATTATCTCTTTTTGGTTCTATGTGGATGTCGCTGGCTCTCTGTTCCAGGGCGTATTGAAAAAGATAATCCACAGCCCGTTTGATGTGTTCGTCGGACGAGGTGATCTCCGAAATGGATGAGAGCTTAACGTATTGTTCCAGGTTGCCCAGATCGATGGACACGGAGCTGATCTTGCTTTCGGCTGCCTTGATGGAGGACTGGAAGTCATAGAATTCGGATATGAGCTTCTCGATGTCGCTCTTGCTGGCCATAACCGGAGCCACGGTCAGGTTGGTCACCCGCCTGACATCTTCCAGGGCCACCCGGTTAAGGGGGTTGTACATGGCTAACTTCAGGGTCCCGTTGTTCACGTCCAGGGGGACGGTCAGATACTTGATGGCAAAGGGCTTAGGGATGATCTTGGTCACCGCGTCCAGGTCCAGTTCCACCGGGTTAATTTTTTTATATTCTATATTTAATGACTTAGCCATGGCGTTGGTGATCGCATCTTCGGTCAACACGCCGCCTTTGGGGTCGGTGGAAACCAGTTTAAAGGACGCCAGGACCTCAATTGGGGAAACGCCGCCTTCCAGTTCATCGGCTGAGGACAACTGACTCCGTCCGGCCATCGTCCCGGCCAGCCATTTCCTTTGAGATTCGTATTTTCTTAAGATTGCCCGGCGCGTTTCTTTGGTCATCAGCTCCTGGTCGACCAGGACCTGACAGATGTTTTCCGGCGAAAAAGCGTTCGTTTGATTTCCCATTGATATAACTCGCCAAAGTCAAGAAAGCTGGATCGGCCGACAAACCGCCCGCCGACAGGTTAAGTAGGTCAACTTATCCATTATGGTTAAGAATGTCATCCGCCCGCCCGCCATCAGGCCGCATAGACCACTTCGCTGCCTTCGGCCAGATAGACCCGGTCAGAGCCGCCCGCGGCCCACTCGGCCGGGGTCATAGCCAGGGCTTCTATGGGCTCAAAAAGCTCAAATATGGCATCGGACAAGATCTCAATCCGCGCCCAAAAGCCCTTATCCTCGAAATCGTCGGAAATTACGATTAAGTCTATATCACTTTCTTCTTTGGGGACGCCATGGGCATAAGAGCCAAAAAGAATCAACTTATTTATCCTGATCTGCCTGGCTTCTAGCGCCTGCCGAAAGCGGTCGATTATAATTAGTACTGCTTTCTTATCCATTTGCGTGCGTCCTTACCCAGGGTGGCGCTTCGCTGGGCTAGATTATGTAACGCCTTCGGCGTATTAGAGCAGTAGTCCCGGTCAATGGCGAACTTAGCCCCGGCTGGACCTTTAGGGCTGATCAGCCCGTTCTTGTTGGTGAAATCCATTTCCCCGAAGGGGAAAAACAATCTAGCCCAGGGTCAGCGAAGCGCCACCCTGGGGCGGGATCAAAAAAGGACAACCATAACCATTCGATGTATAATAATAACTTAATATCATTCACGTATTTTCATTCATCATCTATTATATCATAGAAGGATTGTCAAGGCTACATTTTTCACCCGGTCTGATCACCTCAACCCACGACAGGTTTTGCGGTTGCCGGCCACTATTGTCTGAACCATGATTAAGCTGACTAAATGAAAGGCTATGATAAGGCAGAATACCCTCGTGTTGGGATGCCGGGTAGCCGAGGGAAAATTCACCTGTAGGGGCGAGGCATGCCTCGCCCCTACCACGACTGATGAATTCCCACAGCCATCATAGTCCATCAATCAATCATGACCATCACAGTTCAGACAATCTGGCGGTGTCCCGGCCAGGCCGCACGTGATCCCACAGCCAGGTCACACTCCGGTATAAAATGATTCTATAACTATCAATAAATTTTATAGGCGAAATCGCCCGGCCCGACTGTCCGGCGGGTTATGTCGAGACAAAACAGCGCCCGGTTGTGTTGGCATGAATACTGCTGTACTCTAAAGTGACACTTATCCGCATTTTCGCGTAACATGATGATATATTAAGTTGTTGCTTAATAAGCCCCTGGCTGCGGCCCAAGTTGGCTATAAAATTATTTTATAGTCCTTCCGGCGCTGTCGACGTTTATCAGGGGAGACCGCTCGTCCATTTGTCTTTTTGCCGCTAGGAGGTCCAGCTTGGCCAGATTCAGACCCAACAGGCTCGAAGCCCGACCAGCCGGCTTCCGGGACCACCCCGGCTTCACCATGGTCGAACTTCTGATCGCCGTCGGCTTACTCGTCGTAGTCATCACCGTGATGTTGACTACAATCACGAGCGATATGCCCAATACACGGTTGAAAGATGCCGCCCGAGATGTCTACAACAACATCCAGTCGGCCAAATTAGGCGCCATCAAGGACAACAGCAACTACGCCATCATCTTCAACACGGCCGGTCAGTCATATAGCGTGGTCTCGGGATGTCTTCAAAACGCCACTGGCGGAACCACCCTTAGAACCGTCAATCTGACCACGACCTACAAAGGTTACGTTTCCTATGGTCTTAGCGGCCATAGTCAGATATCCGTTTCAGGCACTCCTATGGCTCAAATGACCAACCTGGTGTTCCGTCCCGACGGGACCGTGCTTCAAACCGGGGCCGTCTACCTGTCCAACGTCAAGAACTCCTCTTACGCCGTAATTGTGCCTTCTCTATCCGGAGGGGCAAGCATATTTAAATGGAGGGCAACAGCATGGGTCAGCTACTAGTCCTAAAGGCCCAACCAGAAACAGTCCTCACCCCGGCGGTGCGAAAATGAATAAGATATCCGACCAGATTATTAAATTGACCAGTAATAAGAACAGGGCCGGGTTTTCACTGGTCGAAGTCCTGATTGCCATGACCCTTTTCTCCGTGGCGCTATTAGGCATTGCCCAAATGCAAATCACCGCCTTCAAGACCAACTCTCAGGCCAATAACATTTCCAGGGCTTCCGTATATGCCTCGGACAAACTAGAGGAACTCCGGGCATTGGGCAGAAATAATTTTTCCGATCCCCAATTGGCCGCGGGCAACCATCCGGCTACAGGTGACCCGACCCAGCCCACCATTACGCCATTCACCCGGACCTGGACCATCACGGACAACTACGATACCGGCACGGCTGTGGTTATTTCAAAAAGCATCTCGGTGAGCCTCTCCGGCCCTCCTCCGACCCACACGTTGGTCTATACGACGGTGGTGGCTAGATGAGACGATATAAATACGAGGGACGACGAGATTCCCAGGGCGTTGCCCCAATGCTGTTGCATTAGAATAATGTTGCTGATATTTCGGTATGTTGATCGTCTGAACCTTGATTACGCTGATTAAATGAAAGGCTATGAGTAAAACAGAATACCCACGTTGG
>JADFYA010000023.1:0-502 GCA_015233285.1 Deltaproteobacteria bacterium
GGAGCGACGCACCTTCACATTCCAGACGCTTAACGGTCAGCATCAAGGGGTGGCTGCCGTCCACCTCATTATCCCGGTAAGCGCCGATTAAGAGTAGCCCGGACAGTTCCTCGGCCGAGACGATATGTTCAATCACTCTTAATGAAGCTGGGTCGGCCCATTGCAAATCGTCTAGGAATATAACCAAGGGATTACTTGGAGAGCAGAACACACTGAGGAGGTTTTGAAAAAGAAAGGTAAAACGATTTTGGGTTTCGGCCGGTCCCAACTCGGGAGCCGGCGGCTGGGGACCAATCACCAATTCCAGCTCCGGGATGATATCGATCATTACCTGTCCCTGAGCGCCCAGGACGGTTAATATTTTTTTCTCCCACATGGATAATCTGATCTGACCCTGAGTCAAGAGATGACACATCAATTCCCGCAGGGCGTTAGTTATGGCCAGGTAGGGAGCGGTTCGTTGCCACTGGTTAAACTTGCCGGAGATGAAAAAGCCGCGGCG
>JADFYA010000023.1:538-18128 GCA_015233285.1 Deltaproteobacteria bacterium
CTTGCCAATGCCAGAGTATCCGGACACCAAAGTGAAACACTTGGAGCCGGCCGTAACCCGGTTGTAGGTACCCAAGAGGGCATCTATTTCGTCTTCTCGGCCACATAGAATTTGGCTAGGCTGGAACTGTTCCGGCACGTCTTTTAGGGCCAGGGTAAAACGGACCACCTCATGGTCTGTTCGCCACATCTTAAGGCATTTCTTCAGATCTGCCTTCACTCCCCAGGCGCTCTGGTAGCGATCTTCGGCGTTCTTGGCCAGAAGCTTCATCACCAGGTCGGAGATGACCTGAGGTATAGCGGGGTCATGCTCCTGGGGAGACGACGGAGTCTTGGCCATGTGATTATGGACCAGTTCCATGGGGTCGGAGGTAACAAAGGGGACCTGACCGGTCAACAGTTCATAGAAGGTGGCGCCCAGGGAATAAAGATCGGTCCGATAATCCAGTATGCGGTTCATGCGGCTGGTCTGCTCGGGAGAAATATAAGCCAGGGTGCCTTCCAGAGCCTCGGGAGCCTTGATATCCGGGGTTTCCTTCGACAGAATAGTGGAGATACCGAAATCAATTATTTTTAACCGGCCATTTTGAGGGTTCAAAACGATGTTGGCCGGATTGATGTCTTTATGAGTAACCTTAGCTACATGAACCTGACCCAAGCCGTCGGCGATCTTAATGGCCCAGACCAGGAATTCCTCTATTGACAACTTCCGTCCGGTTATCCAGTCCGCTAATGACTGCGCCCCAAAGTCTTCGAAGACGATGACGGGGGTGTGGCCGTATCTCTCTAAAGCGTATGAACAGATCACTCCGCTCAATTTGAGACCGCGAACGATTTCGTATTCTTGCTTGTATCGGACCAGCTCCGTCAGAGTGGGGTAGTTTTCCTTTAAAACCTTGAGGATAACGGGAATATTGTCATCTTGCCGCATGGCCCGGTAGACACACGAATTGGGGCTTTCATAGAGCTGGTCTATAATCCGATAGCCGGAGATGAACATCATGATGGTCTCCTGATAGCTGGGTCATGAGATCACTTGCCTGTTTCAATCAACTGCCGCATACCGACGTGCTTCCGATTAATCCAGGTGGCTGGATGGCCATAGACCATTCCCCAGGTGGCATGTTGGTCCAGATGATCTATTAATAACGTTTGCCACATACCGTAGCTGCCGAATTCCGGGTGCCAGGCCCAGATGGTTGTTTGGGTGCGATAGAGGCGTCCCTTTTGATCATAATTATCTATCTCCAGGATGTGAAACGTCTCCTTGTCGATATAGGCGATTCGTTTGCCATAGACATATGATTTATCCAACTGGGTCATTTCCAGGACATAGCATGGCCGCCGTTCGAACTTGAGATTATGCCATTCCAGGCCATGCTTGCCTAAATATTCGGCTCCATCCTCGGTATAAGCCGGGACCAAATATTCTCGGTCGGCAATGATATTATACCGGTAAGGATGTTTTTCGGGGGTGATCTTTTGGGACCACATGCCTGAATCTTCGTAAATGACATCCATCCCGGCCACCGCATCCTGGGTGTCGGTGCCAGACAATTTCCGAACGCGGCGGAGCGCGGCCAGATAAATCATGAATTGGTCGTAATCATTCCAGCCTTGATACATGGTTGCGGTTATGACATTCCCATACAAGTCGCGTGGGGTAAGATATTGCATGGCAAACGCCTTGACTTCACCATTAGCCTGGGATCGCGGATCGTACCAACCATCGGGCGCCATATAGGCCCGGGCTTGAAGTCGGAGAGCCCAGTAAACGGCTTTGGAATCGAAATCTTCTTTGAGACCAGCGGTATATCCCTTGAGTTGTTGAAGCATATATAGATTTTCCAGGCTCAGGTATCCCTTGACCCAATTATAAACGATTTGTTGAGGCTTGTGCTTACCACCCGGTTGAGGAAAAGGCAGGCCGGCCGTATAGGTATTCTCTATTAAATAGCCTTGATCATCCAATTTAGCCTGGTCCAGGTGTTTCATGGTCGCGGCAATGATCGGCATGGCCGGGTAGTACTGTTTGGTCGGCACCACTTCAAAAGCCGAAAAATTTCCCGGATAGGGCGGGCCACCCGGCGTGAATCTCTCATACATGGTGGGCCACATAAGTTCCTTTAAACCGGGATATTTCTCTTTATCAGCGCAACTGTATTTTCCGGGTTTAATCTCCGGGGCTATCCGGTTGACCAGCTCCGGAGCCCGAAACCCGACCAACTCGGCCCAGCCATTTTTCATGGCTGTTTTATCATACGTCAGTTTCCGATAGACTTCAGCCGGAAGAATTCTCTTCCAGGGCCATTCCTTAAGAATTGGCCGGGGATCATCATAAAAAGCCTTGGCCTGCTCGAACTGGTCAAAAGTGAGCCGATATTCTTCCTCCGTCAGACCGGGTGAGGTCAAAAAAACCAAAGTCAACCCGGTTACCAATAGAGCTGCCATTATCCTGCTATTGTTCTTCATTCTATTCTCTCCATCCTCCGAATCAGAAACGCGTGACCTAAGAGCCGTTACCAGCAGTCTTTAACGTCTCTATCCCCATCGATAGCTGACGCTGAAATAGACCTGGTCTTTATGTTCAAAGACCTGGAAGCCTTTCCCTTCTATATTGCCATCCAGAACCAAAGCTCCGATCTTGAAAATCCAGTTATTCGTGTATTGATAGTCGATTTGATACCGGTACATATCCGATTGGGTCGTGACATCGCGCATCCAGAAGATAGACGGGGTGAGTTTGCCATTGAGATAAGAGGTCTTCACCATTAAGGTGGTCATATAGTTGTCCGCATCCAGGCCCGTAAGCTCGTGATCTGATGGATAGTCAATGATCTTGCGATGATAGAACTGGGGAGAAATAGCCACGAAGGCCCGAGGATTTAGCCAGGAAATCTTCACCTTCCAATCCAAACCCAGGCTCCAGCGGAGTTCGTTGTGTTTTTCCAGCGCATTTATATCATTGGCAAAAGTGCTGTCGAAAGCGTAGAATCCCTCCATTCGGACCACCGGGGCGACACCGCCCAGGAATGATGATTGCACGGATTGCAGGTCTCGGCTAAAGGTGATTCCGGCGAATTGCAGATCAGGATAATAGCCTTTCATCGCCGGATGGATAACCAATCTACCGTCCGGAGCCACATCCGTCCGAGGCTGGATCGGCAAAGAAGTGGCCACGTAATCATTATCTATTCCTTTGAAATAATTGAGTGTGATGATTGAATCCTGAATGGTTCCCCGGATTCTGAGCCCCAGTTCCATCCCATCGGGGCTCCAGGCAGAGGGTTTCCGCAGGTCCAGATCCGGTGATCCCAAATAGGCCCGGGTGTCGGGACCCAACGGAACCAATATATTCGGCGCCCAGATACCGCCCTGGTCATTACCCAGTTTGATCGGCTGGTTGGGAATGAAATCGGCATTGGGATTAAGAACGGCTTCAAATCTCAGGTCGGTCAGCCAGTTCCAAGGGACATCCGTATGATATTCGGTCCGGATCAACCAGATCGGAATAATCGTGGATTCGAACTCCACGTCGGCGAACCCGCGTCGTTGGTCCAGGGGGTTGATTTGATCCATTAGCCGGAATCCATCGGTCTCACCCCAAGAGACGATTTGTTTTCCCAAACGAAAGAGAAAATTACCCGGAGTCCAGGTAACGTGGGCTTCCTTTAACATCTGCCAGTACCTGTCGTCCATATACAGTTCACTCCGAGACCTCGAAAACAGTTTGTCATTCCATGAACCGGCGTCGCTCTTGGCATCATAGATCCAGTCAACCAGGAACATCCCGGCGCCATAGACTTTCAGGTTATCGGTGAACCGATAGTCACCTTCAATTAAGAGAGTGGTGATGGCCGATTGCCACCCGGCTTCGGTGTCGTAATATTTACCATTGCTGAGACTGAATGCCGACCCTTGGGTCAGATAGCCCACCAAATTCAGGGGCCGATCATTGACCGAATAAGTTTCGGCTAAGGCAGACAACCCTGGAGTAGCTAGAACATAGAGAATCAATATGGTCAGGAACGCTTTGCGGCAAGGCATAGAGTATTCTCCTATAAATTGAATCAGATCATCGCGTGGTCAACTCATGCTCAGCTCAGAATTTTCTTGTCAATCTGACTTGTCCCCTCAACATGTCTGCGCCCGGTTCTTGGTAATAAAGTTAGGCCTTATCAGATAAATCAGCAGCGGGTGCAGGGTCAAGGCCAAGATCACGTTGGCTGTCAGAACCAGACTCAGAAAGATGCCCATTTGAGCCTGGAACTTTAAGTCGGAGAGAAAGCACCAGACCATCATAGGAACAATCATGGTCAGACCTGTACCCGCGACCGCCACGCCGGACGTCCGGATAGAGGCCAGGATGGCCTCACCCAAACCCGCCTGCCTGGGATACTCCTCGATACATCTACTGTAGATATAGAGTCCAAAATCCAGGCCCACGCCGGCTCCGACCGCCACTACCGGCAATGTGTTTATGGACAGCCCGATACCGGTCCCAGCCATGTAGGCGAAGGCCATTAAATTGGCCAGCACCAATGGAATAGTCAGCATCAAACCGCCTGTAAAGGACCAAAGAAAAATCGTCCCCATAAGAAAGATGGTTCCGAAAACCAGGGAGTCGATTGTGACCTGAGCCCACTTAATCTCGTCATTCAAGGCCAGTTCAAACCCGATCCGGCCGCCGGCCAACTTGAATTCACCTTGGGCCGTGCGTTTGGGATGATTTTTGAAGAAGTCATAGGCGGCATATTTTATTCGGGCCAGATTATTGGAGATGTGGTCAGTGAAGAACAGAGTGATTTGACTCTGTTCCATGTTTGTATCGATAAACCGGCTGGTGGCCGAACGGCCGCTGCTATGACGGACATAGCCCATAATGCTGTTCAAGAGCTGCTTCTCCCGAGGCACCTGACGCCAGAGTTTGTCACCGTCATGGAGGACCTCGTTGACCATTTTAACCAGATCGATAATGGAGCTGGATGATTTGTAAACATCAGGCAAGGTTGTCTGCATGTGCCGGTCAAAAGCCTCGAAGGTGTGCAGCACCGCTGGATCATACACCGATTCCGGTACTCCTTCATAATATAGCACCATATTTTCCGAAGAGGCGTCGAATAGCCGGTTGATGGTCACCTGGTCTTGATTGTAACCGTGATCAGGCCAGAGCAAAGGGGACCCCGGAGTGGTGTCTCCGATGCTCAACTTCGTTGCTTGCCAGGCCGCGACGCCCAAGACGGCCACAGTCAAAGCCAGAATGATATTCTGAGCTGGTCCCATAGTAATTCGGGCCAGGGAAGCACATAACCGGGCCAGCCAGTGGGTGATGGGCGCATTTATCCCTTTACCGCTGTTTCGGAGAAAAGGTAAGTAACTGCATATGACTGGTGTCAACAATCCGGCCAATGCAACCGTCAACATCCAGAAGACCATAATCACAGCGATCTGTTTGATCAATCCGATTTGGGCCACCAGCAGAGCCAGGAAGCCCGCGGCATCGATAACCGCCCCAGCGCCACAGGGCAAAAACATAACCCGCATAGTCTGGTAGCAGGCATCCTGAGGATCACCGCCGCTGCGACCGAATTCCTCCCGGTAACGATTGGTTACCTGAGTCGAATGACTAACCAATCGGGCGACAGCCAGAAAGGCCAGAACGTATGACAGAGGACTGAGGTTTATCTGGATCCAACCGACGAATCCCAGGGCCAGCCCGGTGGACATCAAGCCAAACCCCAGCGGGGGCAGCATCCCAGGCCAGCCCATAACCAGAAACAAAATCAAGACGAGCAAAGTTAAGCTGGCCGCCAGTACCTTCAAGATTTGGTTCTGGTAACTGTAAATCCAGCCCATCATCATGGGGTAACCGATAATATGGACCGAAGTATACGCGTCGGTATACTCTGTAACCAGACCGCGAAGGAGCGAAAAGGCTTTGTCATAAGGAACGGTATCTTTGAACTCGGTGAAAAGTAAGGCGGCAGTTCCGTCTTTGGAGACCAGAGAACCATGATAGGCTGGAGAAGAGAAAACATTTTGTTTCAACCGGGCTAGTTCCTCCCGGCTTTGGGGTAGACGAGGCCACATCAAGGATTCAACAGCGATTTCTCCTTTCCCCATGGCATTGATGACCTTTACTGCCGGGCTGGCGAGGGAGATGGTCAGACTTCGGTACACTTCGTTCCACAGCGTCACTTCCTCAGTCAACCGTTTCAGTTTGGTCAGGAAAGTGGCATTGAAAATATTGCCTTGCCTGGATTTCAGCACAATGGCGACTCCGGACATACCACTGCCGAACACCTGGGCCATTCTGGCCTGAAGTTGGAGGTATTCGTGGCCGTAGGGTACTAATTCCGCCAGCACCAGCGAACTTTGAATCTTGGTTGCGCCGGAGGCAAAGGCTACCGTTCCGAATAGAACAAACACCAACACTCCCCGGCGATGAAGAGTCAGGAACTTAAAAAAGCCTCCCAGTTTGTTCATCATGAAGGTAGAATGAAGAGTCGTCATAAGCGCACCGATAATATTGTCAATATATCAGCTCGCCGGCCAATGATTGCCATCTGAAAGAAGACTGGTCATGGTCGGCCACATATATGGATTGGGTTCCACCTACAGCGACAAAGCCGGATACGCCGCGGCGAGTCAGGCCATAAAGCCAGCCATAGGCTATCGGAGGATTAAACTCGGGGGCCTGCCAGGTCTGCCCACCATTGCCTGAGACCAGGAGTATCCCGTTCCCGGCGATGAGCACTTTACCGGAAGTATCGGCCATCACGCTGAACAATTGGGTTCGGGGAGCCGGAGTTATCATCCGCTTCCAGCTCGTTCCACCATCCTCGGTCTTGGCCACATACCCGTCTATGCCCACCGCCCAGGCGGTCTTGGGGTCAACCGCGGCCACGCCAAACAAGAATGCTTCACCAACCGGATTACCGGTTTCTTCAGAAAGGTCAAAATACCCCGCTTGCTTTGTCCAAGTCACGCCCCCATCCTGGGTGCCGCAAATATATCCGTGCTCACCTACGGCCCACCCGTGTTTTTGATCTATGAATGAAACGGCCTTGAGGATGAGATCTGGACCGCTAAACCGGATGTGCCATAATTTTCCGCCATTCTCAGTAAAGAGAATGTGTGATCGTTCGGTTACTATCCAGCCTCGGAGCGGAGTGGTGAAGCAGACGCCCATAAGAAAATACGCCACCGGGCTAACCTGTTTGAGCCAGGTTCGGCCGCCGTCAGCCGTATGGAGAATAGTCCCGCCGTCTCCCACTACCCAGCCGTTTTGAGCATCTATGAACCATATGCCTGAGAGGGTGAAGTCAGTGCCGCCGTCCTGGCGCTTCCAGGTCCTACCTCCATCTCCGGTATGCAAAATAGTGCCCCAACGTCCACACACCCATCCCTGATGATCATTCACAAAGCTCACTGAAAACAGGTCATCCTTGAGTTCGCTTGCGGTGGCTGGAAAACAAATAGATAAGGCACAGAACATAATCACGACAAAAAACGTTCCCAATGCCTTCGGTGTTCCATAAGCCGAGGTGCTTGGATTAGATGCAGCCTGGCACGAAGTCACCCCTTGTGCTGCTTTGTGATTAGCGTAAGGTGCTTTTTGTAACTTCCCCATAGAGGCTAACTCCATCTTTCATCTTTGTCTCACAGTCACCTATACGGAGGAGGCTCAGAACCACAAATGTGGAAAAGATCCAAAACAAACAAATCCACCGGAGTACCCTGGCCGCCAACATTTTCCCAAATCAAGCCGCTTTGTTACGGCTCGTATGCTCTGTCTTGATGAAAACAAGCGACGAATCGGAAACATGGAAATTCTACTGACCAAAAACGAGCCATAACACGCTTCAAAGAATTTCAAGAAAAGGCTTGCATTATCGACACAAAGGTTAGTACGACCTCATCAATTTATGTTATTGTTTGACAGAATAGTTTTTTGTTGTCAACAAAAATGGCTATTTCAAATCTATGTACGGGACTAAACTTCTAGCCAATAAATAACAGTTCGCCGAGAAGCTAGGGATCCCTCGGATGCTTAACCACATCACTGTTGAACGAGGAGATACATCCACCTATAAACTGGCAGATATCATTATGATGATGGTCATGGGTGTTCTCGGCGGAGCCAAACACATCAGCCATCTGGCCATACTCCGAACTGATACGGTACTCCGGACTCTTTTTGGGTGGGTAAAGTTACCTGATGATACCACCATTAGCCGTATATTTAATCTGTTTACCCAACGTCACTGTAACGAACTCGCGGCGGTGGAGGATCAGGCCCGGCGAAAAGTCTGGAAAATCATCGTCCGGGCGGATAGCGCTTTTTTCGATGGCGCCTTGCTTGACTTGCTTGAAACAATCGGGGCATTGTTCCTCATAAAAGACAAAATGAAGAACCTGGAAACCCTGTTGCGGAAGCAATCATGGTCTCCGGTCAAGAACCAACCCGGCGTTGAGGCTGCGGTATTAAGGCACCAATGTCGCGGCTGGAGAAAAGCCGTCGGTTCGTAGCCATCCGTAAGCTGGTGGAAATCAAAACCGAGGGTTGCTTTTCCCTATGCCGGAATACGAATATTTCTGCTATGTCACTAACATGGCATACACCCCCTGGGAAGCTCATCGGAATTATGCCAAGAGAGCCACCAGTGAGAACTGGATCCAATGGTGTAAAAACCAACAAGCCGCAGGAAGCATCCGGACACAAGATTTCTGAGCCAATTCAGCAATTTTTCAAACATGCATCCTGGGTTATAACCTGCTTTGCTGGATGATGTTGCCTCATCAGAGGAAGCATCTCAACGAAGAGCCCAACACCATTCGAGCCTGGCTAATCCATACCCCGGCAAAGCTGATCCACCGCGCCCGTAGTTATATTTTAACCCTACCAATTGATTATGTTTTCAAAGATCGCTGGGAGGAGATCGGAAATACATTATCGGCTCTCAGATTCTAAGTAATGGTTGCAGGCTAAATAAGGCCGCCTCGTGGAGGTGAAGGGATTAGTCCGCGAAGACGGCCTGATTGGCTTGGTCGAGGGTTTCTAACAGCGTTATTGATGCCAGCCAGAGGAGTCCTATTTAGCGCCACAACATAACATATAGTTATAAATATTTAAATACAGGCACAACAAACCTAACGGGTGACCTTCGCCTTGTTTATAAAAAGTCAAATGCAGTTTTTGGGTAATATGCTTTTGTCTTCGCCGTCTTTCGGTGGCCCAGGTATTAGGTTGTCGTTGTCGTCAGCCATGTTTCTTACCTCCTGTTTAGTCCTGGGAATTGAGTTGCGATGTAAACGCTGCTGGGAAATTACTCCTTTTCGGCCAGAATAGTAATCTATAATCAATCCCCGAAAATTGGTTAACTTTTTATCGCTTATCGTAACAGAGTTTGCATCAGAAACAAGAGAACAGGTGGGGATAAGGCGGATAAAAGTAGGCAACCAGAAAGGTTGTCGGGGTAGCTCAATCTGTAAACGGGTACGCAATGGGTACGCAACAAAAAAGGACCTAAACCATCTCTGGCTAAGTCCTTTATTTTTATGGTGCCCCCGGCGTGACTCGAACACGCGGCACATGGATTAGGAATCCATTGCTCTATCCGCCTGAGCTACGGGGGCGACAGGGATATCTTGCAAACCTATATCGCCTTTTCCGCACGCTGTCAAGTCCATTAGTCCAGGGCCCGGCAATTCTAATTTTGACTAAGATGTCGTTATGTGTTCGGTGACCAAGATATATGAGGCTGCGTTTTAGGGATTTTCTTTAAGTAACGGCCCGGCAAATTTTTTAGAAAATAAGGAAATACTCTGCCATCAACTTGTTTCTGAGTAAAATTAGATGGATGAACCGAGAATAGACTCCAAGATATCATTAGATGTATTGGCAAAAGGTTGAAAGCGGGAATGACGAAATTTCCAGACCGGCGTAACGGCGCAAATAAGAGTTACAGCCTGGTGGCATCGTTGAGTATGTTAATGGCCGTCGATGCTACAGGTAACCTGAGTTCGACGGGTATGCCAAGAGATTAGCGTCAAGGGCCATTATTCAATCCGCAGATTGCGCCGATTTTCGCAGATTAGGGCCAAAATAGGTCTGTGAGGCTTTTCCATCTGCGTTAATCTGCGAAATCTGCTGATATATTTCTGGTACTTAATTAAAGGAACTCGTCGAAGTCAGGTTACAGGTAAAGACGCGGCCAAGAGAGCCGGGGGTATTTCGGCGATAGCTTTGTCCGAGCTTTGCGGCCGCTTTTACAGGGCAAAACGGGAACAAGGTTCTTTGAAGCTCACTTCTATATTCCACATACCGATAAATCATGTTAATATGCCCGGCATAGAGGCGCCTAAGGTGTCGCAGAGCATCGCCTCGTTTCAAACCGCCGTTGGGATGACTAACCAGCACCCACATGATAGGAACAGGGTCTAGATCGGGCCAGGTCGGAGTCAACCGCTGCAACACACTGTAAAGCTCGGGTCATTAAAGAGATACTTGGCCGGATCAATGTTCCATTTCTCCGGTGCATCCACCCCAACGATCCTTCGGGCATTCTTTGATTTTGCCCCAGATTGGTTAGCCAAATCCAGAACCTGGGGCGAATGTGCGTCGGACTGGTCCGAATCATTGATTAGAATTATCTTGGGATTCATTAAGTCGTGGCTGTCGATGTCCATTACCAGCCCCATTTCTCCGGTATTTAACTTGACCAGGCTCCCTATCGGGTAGACCCCCAGGCACTTGACCAGGTTGGAGACCAAGACCGGGTCGAATTGCACTGCGCGTCCGGCATACATGATCCGGAGGGTCTCGTGGGAGCTGATTTTTTTTCGATAGATCCGCTCACTGGTCATGGCGTCGTAAACATCAGCCAGACTGATCACCTGGGCGGGCAAAGGTATTTCATTTGCTTTGAGGCCCTTAGGGTATCCCTGCCCGCCGTAGCGCTCATGGTGAAAAAGGGCGCATTCGATGGTTTCGCGGGAAACATGGTCCGCGTTCTTAAGAAGTTTGGCGCTAAGATAAGGATGTTTACGAATTTCGCCGAACTCTTCCATGGTCAGTGGGCCGGGTTTATTGATTATTTTTTCTGGGATAGCCATTTTGCCCAAATCGTGGAAAAGGGCTCCGATACCTACGGCCCGCAACATCTGGATAGGGAAATCCAAGAACCGGCCCAACGTCAGGGCCAGCACACACACGTTCACTGAATGGGTGTAGGTATATTCATCGAAAGTCTTGAGTTTGATCAGGGCGGATAGGGCGTAGCGATTTCGGAAGATGCTCTGAATCAACTCATCCAGGTCGGAGGCGACCTCTTCGAGGTTGATCGGTTTTTCAATCTGGACTTGAGAGAGGAAGATCCGGGTCCGGTTAAGAAACTCGCTATAGACCCGGGTCACTTGGGCCATTTCATCTTGGACGGAGACGGTGTCGGCCAGGGCCGCCAGGGTCTCATTGGTTAGCTCTTCCGGTTCTATTGTCGCGGGCTGCGGTTCGTCGGGGCTAAGTATCATCGTCTGGGGTTGCGCCCGGCCATCGCCGGCTGGATCTATGTCGCCGCCCTTGGTGGTATCAATTTTAATGGACAACAACCCATATTGCTTAATCTTTTTGATCTCCTGATCGGATTTGATCAGCCACCTGGTCCTCAAAAAAGGGTGGTTTAACCAGGACATCCCCAGGTCTTCGACATACATGCCGACCTTAAGTTGTTGGACGCTGATAGTCTTGATCATAGCCGCCGCCCGCTGTTTCTAGTGGTGTATTTCACTAGTATTATAGAGACAATATAATATAAATGATTCAGACTAAGAATTCAAGAGTTGATTCGCGGTCAGATTGACTTTATTTATAACCAAACAATATGTCAAACTTAAAGCTTAATGCCTGGAGATCGCCGCCATGAGTGCGAGACGGCCAAGGTGCTCTATCCCTAATTCAATGACCTCCCCCAACTAGTTGGATTAATAAATTATCCAGCGTTTGTTTACCCCAAACTCCATTACCGGGAACTATCCAGGAGACCACAATGAAACAACCTCTTCCAAAACTCACCGGGCACCGCTGCTTTGCCTGCGGGACGGAAAACCCCTTTGGGCTCAACATGAATTTCTACAGGGAAGGTAATCGGATCTGTTCAGATATCACTCTGTCTGAAAATTACGTCGGATGGTCAAGTATCGCCCACGGGGGCATCATCACCACCTTGTTGGACGAGGCCATGTCCTGGTCGCTTATCGCTTCCGGGCGGTTGTATTTTTTGACGCGTGAGATTAAGGTGAAGTATTTGAAGCCGGTTTATGTTGGAACGCCGTTAAAGGCCTGGGGTGAAGTCAAGGATGCCAGTCGCACTAATGCCATTAAAATGACCGGCGGACTAGAGGATCAGTCGGGAACGACCCTGGCCAGAAGTGAGGGGCTGTTCGCTGAACTGCCGAAAGAGAAGTTGCCTTTCTTGCCCGAGGACCTGATTCGGGATATAGAAGCACTTTATTGCAAGTTCCCCCGCAACCCGTAACCCGGCACATTTCCCAGGCGTTGCCCCGAGGCTAAGAACGTTCCCCGCAAGCTGCCTCTGATTGCACCAATGTTGGGGTTGGGCCCATTGCGGCAACAGCCTCGGGAAGGGCGTGATAAAAGTTTTCAGGACCGAGGAATTCGTAGAAGCCCGACCTGCCCATTATTTTGAGTACAGGCTTGGTTACCGCAACCATGAGAAAATGAACTTCCTTTTGAATCATGATCCTGAGAAGGTTCCAGAGGACTTTGTCCCCGGAGCTGTCCATGTCCGTGATCGCCCCGGCGTTGATGATGATGGTCCGAACCTCCGGGTAGTCGGCCAGAAGGTTGATGACCGAGTTCTCGACCAAGGTGGCATTGGCAAAGTAGAGCGGGCCGTCTACTTTAATGATGAGTAGATCGTGCCAGGTTTCTGTCTGGCCCAGTTCGATATCGTGAAAGCTGGCCGTGGTTCCTTCCTGTCTCCCCATAACGGCCACACGCGGCCGAGCCACCTGCCAGATGATGTAGCCGAAGGAAAAGATGATTCCGAGCAGGATGCCCATCTGAACCCCAAGGGCCAGCGTGGTCAGAAAAGTTACTATGATCACCACCCCGTCGGTCTTCTTCACCTTGAAAGCCCGAATGACCTGCTTAAAATCGATGAGGTGGTAGACCGCGATCATCACGATAGCGGCCAGACAAGCCTTCGGTACGAGGGCCAGGTAGTGGGTTAGAAAAAGTAAGGTGAGGATGACCATGGTGACTGCGGTGATGGCCGCCAACTGACTCCGGGAGCCCGCCTGAAAGCTGACCGAGGATTTGGACAGGCTTCCAGCCGCTGGGTAGCATTGAAAAAAAGCACCGCCAAGGTTGGCCAGTCCCAGAGAAAGCAGCTCTCGATTAGCATCGACGTGGCGTTTCGTCCGCCCGGCCATTATCTTGGAAATGGAGAGGGTCTCGATAAAGGATACTAGTCCGATGATCAGGCCGACTCCCACCAGATGGCCTAGATGGAATGACCCGGAATAGAGCCATGGCTCATTCAGCCTGGGCAGCATGAACGCGGGGAGGGCGCCTTTGATCTCTCCGATGGTTTCAATTTTTGTTCCGGTAATTCCGGTCAAAGCTGTTGCAATACCCACCCCCAGCACCAGGTTCACCAGTGGTCCGGGAACCAGGGGACTGATCCGATGACAAAGCAAGATGGAGATTATGCCCGATAGACCAATGAGCAGGGTCGCCCAGTTGCACTCATTCGCATGAATGATGGACAGGTACAGAGTGTACAGGATGTTGCTCGAGCCGCCGTCCGAATGCAGGTGTATGCCCAGCAGATGCGGCACCTGGGTAATGGCCACGATGAGCGCGGCGGCCGTTGTAAAGCCGATCAGCACGGGGTGAGATATGAAATTTTCGAGCTGGCCCGCCCGCATGATTCCAAGGAGAATGAAGAAAATGCCGCTCACCAGGGACAGGATCGTGGCGCAGGCCACGTATTCCTCCGGGGTCAAATCCATCGGACCGAGCGCGGCCGCCACCATGAGCGACACCACTGATACAGGAGCAACGACCAGTTGCCTCGATGGACCGACCAGGGCGTAGATGAGGAAGGCCACAATTGCGGTATAGAGTCCCATGTTGGCCGGGAGGCCGGCTAGCGATGCGTAGGCGATGGTCTCTGGAACAAGCACCACCGAAATAATGATCCCCGCCAGAAGATCAGTGGCGTAATCGTGCAGGCGGTGAGTACCCAACACCTCGACAACTGGAAAGAAGCGAGCCAGCGGATGTGGTTTTTTATGCGGTTTGTCATGTCCGGGGAGATAGCTGCATTCCTGCATACATTCCTCTTTGGGGTAACTCCAATCTCCATTAAACCAGTCGCAGATTACGCGTGATTTGACTTAATCGTGGCAAGCATTGGGGTGTTATGTTACTATTACATGGTATTTCATATAGTCGCCAACCCTACCCGTCAACCCGCAACCCGTCACATCGGCATTATTTCAATAGATAGTCGGCCGGGTTGATGCCCCTCTTTTCCGGAGCCTCCACCTCGACAATCCGGTGGGCCCCTTCCCCTGATCCGTGGGGCTGGATAGACAGGTCAAGCATCTCCGGCCGAGATCTTCGCCTGGCCTGTTGATCAAAGAGGAGCAACACCTGGGGATGGATCAGGTCATCGGGATTGATATCGGCGACCAGACCTATCTCGCCTGTTTCCAGGGTCACCAGGCTGCCGATCGGGTAAACGCCCAGACACTTGACCATCTTGGCCACCAGCGCCGGGTCAAAATGGTCTCCCCGGTTGCCGTACATGATCTTTAGAGTCTCGTGGGGAGGAACCTTTCCGCGATAGACCCTCCTGCTGGTTAGGGCATCGTAGACGTCGGCCAGGCTGATCACCTGAGCCAGGAAAGGTATCTGGTCCGCCTTCAGTCCCTTGGGGTAGCCTAGTCCGTTATATTTTTCGTGGTGATAAAGAGCGCATTCAATAATTTCTCGAGAGATGTGGACGGTGTTCCTGAGGATTTTGGCTCCGAGGAGGGAATGTTTCTTAATTTCCTCAAATTCTTTTTCAGTTAATGGGCCGGGTTTGTTAATAATTTCTTGGGAGACAGCCGTTTTCCCCAAGTCATGAAAGATGGCTCCAATGCCCAGGGTCTTGAGCAGGCTGGGGGAAAAATCTAGATGCCGGCCCAGCGTCAAGGCCAGGACGCAGACATTTACCGAATGAGTATATGTGTATTCGTCGAATGTCTTGAGTTTGATCAGGGTCGAAGACGCGTATCGGTTTCGAAAGACGCTGTTCATCAGGGCATCCACGTTGGCTGAAACTTCCTCCAAATCGATAGGCTCTCCGTTTTTGGCCTGATTCAAGAAGATCCTGGCTTTATTGAGAGTGTCCTGGTAGACGTTCTCCACCCGAGTCATTTCGTCTCGCAAGGGGACCGTATCTGTGGCGGCTGCCGGGGCCGAGGGAGGTGTTGCGTTTACTTCGCTGGATATTGGTCTGGCGACCACGGTTTCACTACCAGGGGGTTCCGGCGCGGCCACTTGGGATAAATCTTGGACGTCATCTGATTGATCCGTATCGATCCCTTTGCCGGTATTAATCTTGACAGACAATATGCCGTAATGTTTTATTTTTTTGATCTCTTCTTCAGATTTTATCAGCCGTTTGGTCCGAAGAAACGGGTGATTGAGCCAGGACGCGGCCATGTCCTCGATATACATCCCTATTTTAAGTTGTTTGACGCTGATGTCTTTAATCATAGTAAATGGCCGTGGTTCTTCTAAGGGGACCAGACAAGCTTCAGACCGGGCATGACTTGATGCCTTATGTACTATATAATAAATGATCTCACCCGAGAATTCAAGAGACGATAAAATCCGGATCCGATTTAAGGGGTATCGGGACTTGTCCGGGAGTCTCCAATTTATGAAAAATAAGCTCAAACAACATATTGCCGTCACAACCGTATTTAACTTCCTCGACCCCGTATTATGCTTCCCCAGCCAACTGAACCAGGTTTTCATTAACCTGTTTAATAATGCTTATGACGCCATGAAGGGTTCAGGGACACTGTCGGTGAGTGTTGATTCAGTTGAAACGATGGTCAGAATTTCCGTGTTAGATACCGGAACTGGAATTCCGGAAGGCGATCTTCAGAAGATATTCAATCCCGGATTTACTACCAAAGGTGTTGGAGTCGGAACCGGGTTGGGTCTTTCCATATGCTATCGCATCATTGTGGAAAAGCATGGTGGCCGCATCTGGGCTGAAAACAATCCCACCGGCGGAGCCGCCATCTTGATAGATTTACCTATCCGTGGTAAGGAGGCAAACGCCCATGGCTGAAATTAAAGTTCTTCTTTTAGATGATGAACCGCTGGTGGTTGAAGGTATCCGTGACTTAATCGAACTGGAGACTGAATATTCCGTCTACTCAGCCGTCAGCCCCCAACTGGCCCTGAACATGCTGACGGAGACCCAGGTGCAGGTGATCTTGACGGATTTCTTGATGCCTAAAATGAATGGGATTGATTTCTTGATCTCCGCAAAGAAAATGGTCCCCAATGCCGCCTGTATCATGCTCACGGGGTACGCTGACAAAGAAAACGCCATCAAGGCCATCAACGACGTGGGGCTATATCACTACGTGGAAAAACCATGGGATAATGACGAATTACTCATGATCGTCAGGAACGCCGCTGAACGCTCCGATCTCATTAGCGAACTCCAGAGAAAATATGCTGAAATTCAACAGGCCTACGTCGGGACCATCTATCGTTTGGCCACGGTCGCCGAAATATTCGATGAAAACACATTCTCTCATGTTTTGAGAATCAGCCTCCTTTGCCACAAGTTGGCCGAGCTTTCTGGTGAAGACGAGACATTTTGCAACGAAATAAAATACGCCAGCATGATGCATGATGTGGGTAAGGTCGGGATACCCAAGGGGATACTGACTAAAAACGGTAAGTTGACGCAGGATGAATTCGATGTCGTTAAAAAGCACGCAGAAATCGGGGCCCATATTTTGCGGAATCCTGAAAACCAGATGTTGAAGATGGCTCGAGAAATGAGTCTCTGTCACCATGAAAAATGGAATGGACAAGGCTATCCCAATAATCTAAAGGGAAACGACATTCCGAAGTCAGCCAGAATCGCCGCCATTGCGGACGTATTCGACGCTCTAATGTCAGCTCGGCCCTATAAGCCACCGTTCTCTCCAGAAAAAGTTAGATCCATCCTGGAAGAAGAGAGAGACAGGCACTTTGACCCCGACTTGTTGGATATCTTTTTAAAAGAATTCAAATCTGTTCTCGATATCTATTATCACGTTTCTTCACTAAGGGACGATGACATCATGAACGTTTTATTCACTTCACCTAAAGGCTCTCAAGAATAAGTAATAATAAATCGATGTTACATTTCATTGTGATAGATAGCAATATAACATAATAATAGAATTCAAGGGATAGGAATACCACTTAGAAAAGGTAAGTTGGGCGGGAGTGAGAATTATTTTTATTATTTTTCGGCATTACGAGCAATATAGTAGTC
>JADFYA010000240.1:0-4346 GCA_015233285.1 Deltaproteobacteria bacterium
TTTCAAAAGAGCCACCCATTGAAGGCAGGGACAACAAAACAATAAACTTGCGGGGGTGGACTTTCTATGACCAATGGTGCGCAAAGCATGGTGGACGGCACGAGGGCAATGGCTCCGGTTCCGTGTGTGTTCGTCCCGGTGGCGAAGCAATCCCATGTTCTTCTGCAAAACATCGAATATCATTGCCCATAAAGACAAAAGTTCGGATCTCCTTCAATTGAACCATTGCCTCTTTTGGGTTTTTCGAGAGATGAAAGCTAAATAAACAATAATCAAACATTTCCTGGTGCTTAGGTGATTCATAGCTAACAACACGTCGGCCTCGGGGGTCGTAGGCTTGAAGTCCTTCCCGCATGAAACCGAGAAGCTCAACGTCTTTAATCCCCCACAGTCTCATCAGCTCCAGACCAAGATAAAAACTCATATCATCTCCAATGTTCTGCCGTCGCTCCAGCCAGCCCCATCTCTTCCCGCCTGGTCCTCATCCCACCGAATCAAATTGACAAAGATTCAAAAAAGCGTTATCATTCTATTAGACCCTCGCACTGGAGACATAAGCGCTCCGTACTGGACGTTATAACGCTAGTAGGTAAAGGGAAAGACTCTATTAACATCCCTTTTGGCCGAAAGCATAGCCCGATAGTGTGGGGTCTTTTTTATTTGTGGCTCGGGTAAAACGTCAATAGAGCCAACCGGTTTTTCTTTTCCTGGATAAAAACGATGAACTTTTCTCCATCTGGGGCCATCCCCCTGAAGATATATTTTCTTTGCCTCCCTTCCTCTTTGACCTCCGGCGCATCTTCAGAATTTTCCAACAAATCTTTGACGCAGGGCAAGAGCCGAAGCCGTCTAGCTATGTCGGCGAAATCTTTATTTTTGAAATGAGTTCGGATTAAATCAATGAATATTTCTTGATAATCTCCCTGTTCGTCTTTTAATGCCCGTAATTTTACCCTGGGTCTTTTCCCCTCGTGCCGTCCACCATGCTTTGCGCACCATTGGTCATAGAAAGTCCACCCCCGCAAGTTTATTGTTTTGTTGTCCCTGCCTTCAATGGGTGGCTCTTTTGAAAGAAACATTAAGCCGTCGCCTCTTTCAATTGATTCCGCCAGCCGTTAATCAGGTAGCCGACCGGGTTCGTCACCAGGTGAAGCTTTTTCAGTAAGCTTTTGACCACGGGCAGAATAAGTGGAAGTTGATCTTTCTTGCTCAAGACCCACGTTCGGGCTTTGGCTGGTAGCTGAGAAATCAAAGATTCAGCCTCTTCCGCTGCTTTATCTGCTGGGTCCGGGCCGAAGCAACTTGGCCAGGGCAAGCCGTGGGCCTGGGCAAACTTTACCCGGAAGTCAGGTCGGTCAATGCCCTGGTAATCTCCGGTGACCTTTGAAGCACACTTGTCGCAAAGAGGCATCAGGTTTCCGATGTCTTCCCGGCCTCGGGCGTACTCGACCATGACCGGGTTCAGAGGTTGGTCTTTGGTGCCGCATCTCAGACAGGTGTGACCGGACCAGATTTTTAGTTCTTCAAAGTTGGAAATAGAGACAGACGACGTGACCGGTGGATCTGCCGGGATGGTTTTGGTGTCTGTTTGTTTTTTTCTTATAAGGACGTTTTCTTTTATGTAGGTCACTGGCGAACCTTGAACCGCCGTTTCGAGTTCGCTGGTAGACCTCATGGGGTCGCTGGTGACCTCCTGCCGGGCATCCTGGCCGACGTGCGGATCTGGACGACGGTAAGGGGCCTCTATGGCTTCCTGAATGGGCGATTGCCCGGCTATGTCGGAATCTTGAGCCCCACACGGGCTGTTTTGTGGCTCCAGGACCGGGTAATATTCAAGACCTCTAAGGAAACCTCGGGACTTGACCATGATCAACCCGGCTTCCCGTAGCTCTTTAATCGCCCTCTTTACCTGGCCAAGAGATAACCCGCACCAACCGGCCAGTACAGATTGACGTGGCCAACAATAACCGCTGGCATGACTCCGAAAGCGGATTGCAGCAAGGACTACTCGGGCCGGTAATGTCAGGGCCGTATTTTGAATGGAGTTCCAGAAATTGGTGTCGATTGCGGAATTTGTTGACATGGGGCCTCCGGGTGTTGGTTTAAACCTGGAAGCATCGGTGAGTTTTTTGAAGCGGCAAAAAGCGGAAGATTATTGACAGCGGGTGATTGCTGGATTATAATCTCTTCTGTGTAGGCGGCTAAACCACACAAAAGCTTTTTGGCCATCTCTCAACCGTTTGCTTTCCAGGGCGTGGTTGATTGGTGGCCACAGCTTTTTAGGGCTATGGTCGTGTATTTCTTTCATGCCGGGATAATAGCGTCTCTCTTCATATTCATCAAGCATAGAACATAAAAAAAAAGGCCACACCGGTTATCGTCCGGCATGACCTTCATTCCCTGCCGGAGCGTCAAACACCAGGGGCCGGTGCCGCCGCCTGGTTCCAATCTCCACTCATATACCGGGCGTACATCCCAAGGGTTTCATCGAGTCGAAATTCCAGGTCATCAAATACAATGTCGGCCCGGTCCATGTCTATATCTTCACTTCCCACAGCCAAATGGAGTACGTGGCTTAGACCTTGAAGATAGTCCAATTGTTTCAAGATTCCCTGCTCCAATTGGTCCTTGGTCATGGCGTCCCGGCGGTTCTCTGTCTCGTCGTCTCGGTTAAATCCGTTCTTCTTGCTCATGTTTTTTTCCTCCAAAAGCAAAAGAGGAGACTATCCAGGCTATAGAACAAGCCCCCCGGCGCTCGCGCAACCAGGCGTCTCCTCATTTTGATCTTAAAGGCGTAAAAATACAGATAGACCATATACGGCGGTCCTTTCCGGTTCTATGTTTTGGATGGGGAAAGATTACATGGAGATGTCGAGGAAGTCAACATTTTTCGGATAGGTGGGTCTGACCGTGTGGTCATCGGCTACAGTAATCTATTTGCGTAACATCATTAGTGTGTATTTTATCTTTATTAAGCAAGTAGTTATAGCTTGTATGATATGTATTTTGCATTTCATAGATAACACAATGTTATGAATTTGAAACATAGTAATTGAAGGATTTGTGCCACAATTCAGCCAGGTTGACTATTTTGTGGTATCAGGCGTCGGTTTGTCCATAGCTTGACCCTCTCTTTTATTCAGCCTGTTCCTGGGCCTTCTTCGCCGCCCTGTCCAATAGCCCTTGGACGGTAGACTTTCCCCAAAGTTCTCGTCCTTGAACCGTATAAACCCCGGATTGATTTAGCATCTTGGCTATAGAATAATATGACATCCCTTCGGCTCGCCGGGCCTGAATCCAGGGCAACAGCAAAGCCTTGTTTATCTTCCAAAATTTGAAACCGTGGCCCATCTGGGCCTTGATCCTAATCAGTTCCATGTCTATCGACTTATCCATTGTCGCGCTCGTCAGGGCCATCGGGTTTGGCTGCGATCTTTGTTTTAAACGACTTCAAAAACCGGGAAACGGTTGGCTGATTCCAAGATTTACCATCGGAGTTAACAAAACCGGCGCTGTTCAATCTCGCTGCGATCTTTGGTTGTGATATACCTCTTGTGAACCAGGCCAACATCACATGGGCAAGATCATCTCTATACCGTTTGAACTCTTCACCGGAGTTTTTTCGGGCCTTGATTGTGGCCAGGTCCGAGTGAATATCAATGACAGCCGGCTGTTGGCCATCAACTTCGGGGCCGCCAAGGCAACAGTCAACTGCTTTGGCCTGGTCCTGGGTTTCATCCTTCTCCATACTCGGCACACTGTCATCGCCGGAAACATCAAGAAGATACATATCGTCGTCATCATCCCGGCCAGGGCCTTGGAATTCGGGCTTGATTTCTGTAACAGTACCGTGCTGCTCTTGAGGTTCTGGCTGGCTATCTTTCGTAGTATTACTGTACTGCTTATCTGTAACAGCCAGGTAGCATCCTTCATTAATTTGCTTAGCCGATAAGGGTTCTCGCCTCTCAATCCTTGTAGCAGTACAGTAACATTCAGCGTTCCTAATCCAATCAAGCACGCCTGTTATACTGTCAAGGATGCGTTCAAGTTGTTTAGTGTTGTCTTCCTTAGCCGGTGTCGGTTCCTGGGCCTCACTTCCCTTGGATATATCCTTCAAAAGCCGGTTGAATAGTTCGTGCAAAGATTCTTTGGGGCGTTTCAACGATTCCATAATGGTCACTGACTCGGCATCCAGGATGATAGTCACCCGCTTACCTCCGTCACCCATACGCTCTTTTGCCCATGCCGCAACTCTTTCCGCCTCAGTTTTAATCATCGCCAATCTCCTGTAGCAGTACATAACTGGTAGCTTTACTGTGCTGGTAGCATCATCGTAATGGTAGCAG
>JADFYA010000240.1:4580-5873 GCA_015233285.1 Deltaproteobacteria bacterium
TTGACCTCATCCGGCTGGACACATAGATAGGCCAGGGTTTGCCGCTGTGTACTGTGATTAAAAATGGTCATTAACTCCGGCAGGCCGACTCCGAACGTCACTCTTTGGTGATAACCGAAGGACTTCCGCAAACTGTGTGAGCCGTAATTCCCCTTGAGATTGATCGCCTTGCACCAGCTCTTGACCAATTTGTGGACTGTCCCGACTTCCAGCGGACCACGTTGCCCGGTAAATAGAATGTCTTCATCTTCCATCTTCTTGGGTTTGGGTCTAACGGCCAACCAGACATTAATGGCCTCGACACAAGCCCGGTTCAAACTGATTCGCCGGAGCTTGCCGGTCTTCCGTTCCCGTAACTCAATCTCGTCCATCGGCTTTAGACCCCGGACCTGGCCGACCGTGATCTGTAATAGATCGCTTGCTCTCAGGTTCGTGTTGATCCCGACCGTGAACAGAGCCAAGTCCCGTGGCTTATCAGCCAAGAGCCGCTTGATTGCCTTGATATCCTCAATCCGCCTAATCGGCTCCACCTTGGTCGCTGATCCCGCTTCCGGGTGGTTCTGGTTGCCGCCTTTTTTGATGGTCTGCGTCATGGTTGATCCCTCCTGTTTGGTGTTTGTTACTAACTAAGTTTTGATCATAATATGATATAAAGTTAGTCAGTAGTCAAGGGCCATTTTCATCACCAAAGAGGATAATCACGTCTAACTGTTTGTTGGTAAAGGACAATCAGCAATTTTTAGCCTCCCAAATCTCGCTAACTTATACCCTAAAGTTAGCCAGTCTAAATCTCGTTCTCAAACATCAACCGGGTCATTAGCTCGGTCACTGCGTCACGAATAGTTCCAGGCCCGTACTTCCTAAGTAGGTTTTCGTGGTGTTTTAGATCGTCGTGTGTCAGGTTGCACCTCCATTATTGGTTTAAATTGGAAACCGGTTATGACATTGTGGTTGCCGACCGGCTTCCTGTGATTATTAGCCAAACTCCTCCGGGGCGGTCCCGGAAACCCAGCCAGGGCGTCCGGTCAACTTCACCAAATAAGGATGAATTCTTCCTTTATCCAGCCTGGTCCGTTAACCCGCCGCTGTCAGGCGCTCTTAAGCCTCATCCCTGGCCGACCAGGCATCTGCCTTGCCTCATCTACTTACCCATTAGAACCAGCACAAAAACGGCACTTCAACGCTTCTGGTGGCCTGTTACACAGGTGTTGTGAATATCATCTGTTTTAAGCCTGTCTATCGCCAGGTATAAGCCCTTTTGACCTACCCCCTGCCCTTGACCAGTTAGACGCT
>JADFYA010000241.1 GCA_015233285.1 Deltaproteobacteria bacterium
CTGAATCAGGATGGCTGCCCCGGACACAACCGGACACAATTTGACAACTTATGGTTGTCCATAATTAGGACAACTCTTAATCTAACAAAGTTTTGGTTCCCTAAATGTTAACCATCAGACACCTCCAATTCGGCTATGGCCTGGTCCTGGCCCCCATGGCCGGATTCACCGATCTACCAGTCAGGCTGTTGGCTAAGAAATTAGGAGCAGATTTGGTCTGTTCCGAAATGGTTAGTTCCCACGGCCTGGTCCAAGGCGCCCATCGCACTCTGGACATGCTCCATAGCGACCAGGCGGAATGGCCGTTGTCGGTTCAAATTTTCGGGTCGATCCCCCAGGTCATGGCTCAAGCGGCCGAGATTGCCGGCAACATGGGTGCGTCTATCATTGACATAAACATGGGTTGCCCGGTAAAAAAAATCCTCCGGAGCGGCTCCGGGGCCGCTTTACTGACTGATCAAAATAAAATCGCTCTACTCTTGGCCGAAGTCCGAAAAGCCACTGACCGGCCATTGACGGTCAAAATCCGCTCCGGGATTGACGCGGCCCATCTCAATTTCCTTGACGTGGGTAAGATCGCTGAAGATGCCGGCGTGGATGCCTTGACCTTGCATCCCCGGCACGTCCGACAAGGTTTTGGGGGTCTGGCGGACTGGAGTCTGATCAAAGCCCTAAAACAGGCTGTGTCTATTCCGGTAATCGGCAATGGTGATATCATCTCCGCCGAAACCGCCATACGAATGGTCGCGGAAACCGGCTGCGACGGAGTTATGATCGGACGGGCGGCTTTAGGTAACCCATGGTTATTCCGGAATATCAAAGAAATCATTGAGGGGCGGCCGATTACCTCGCCGGACATGTCGGACATAAGAGACGTCATGTTGGCCCATCTTAACTGGGCCGAACAAGCCTGGGGACCAAAAACCGCCGGCCTCAAAATGAGAAGTTTTTTATGTAATTACGTCAGAGGAATACCAGGAAGTTCCGGATTTCGAAAGACCATTCAGCAAACCGAAACTCCGGCCGCGGCCAGGGACATCATTCAGAAATACTTTGATCAGGTTTCAGATAATGGCGGATGGGGTAACCCCCACCAAAATGTTATTGACACCTAACCCGAAACACGCAACCCGTAACCCGCAACCCGTAACTCCTTAACCCCAGATCGACGAGATATTTGACTATGAAGGTGAAACTTGCCAAAACCGCCGGTTTTTGCATGGGCGTCCGCCGGGCGATGGACCTGGTCCTGGGTGCCGTGCGAACTGAAAAGCGAAAGATATTTACCCATGGACCACTCATCCACAACCCCCAAGTGCTGGACATCTTGCGCAAGAGGGATGTCCATGTAACCAATGAAGCACCCGACACCAGTGGTCATGTGGTGGTTATCCGGGCTCACGGGATCCCGGTGGAATCTCGGGAAAAGCTGGTCGGCTCCGGACAGGAGATAATCGACGCGACCTGTCCTAAGGTCCTCAAAGTTCAGGCCTTGATTGATAACTACGCCCAAAAAGGTTACCTTCCCGTGATCTTAGGAGATGACGACCATCCCGAGGTGATCGGCCTGATGAGTTATTCCCATGGCCGGGGCATAGTGGTCAAAGGGATTGACGAAATCCCTCAATTTCAAGCCGGCCAAAAGGTTCTCTTCGTGGCCCAAACCACTCAAGATAAAGCGGTGTTTGAAAATATAAATCAGTATCTGCGATCTTGCGATCTAACTCTCAAAGTTTTCAACACCATTTGCGATGCCACCCATCGGCGGCAAGACGAGGTCAGAAACATCTCCCAAGAAGTGGAAGCCATGGTTATCGTTGGTGGATTTGACAGTGGAAACACCCAACGTCTGGCCAAGATATCCCGAGAAGCCGGCCGGCCGACATTTCATGTGGAAACGGATATGGAACTCGACTACCAGGCCCTGGCCCAGTTTAATACCATCGGGGTTTCCGCCGGAGCATCTACACCCAGTTGGATGATCCAGCGGGTGGTCCGGGCCATCGAAAACACTCGCGGCCAGGGGGAGGAAGCCTGGCGGGGATTCTTATATTCCCTGGTCCGGTTCCTGGTCATGAGCAATCTCCTGGTGGCCTTAGGGGCTGGGGCGCTCGGCTATACCGGGTTGTTGTTAATGGGCATGACGCCTCGGTTCAACGACCCTCTCATCCCATTCTTCTATTGTTACTCCATGCACTTACTGAACTACTTTCTTGACCAGAGTTCCTTTGAATACAACGATCCGGACCGCATTACATTTTATGAAAGACACAGGTTCGGCCTGATTGGGGCCGGTGTCGCTTCAATGATCATGGCCTTGGTGCTGGTCTGGGGGCTAGGCTTAGGACCGTTTATTTTGTTGGCGGTGATGAGCGCACTGGGATTGCTTTACGGGATTCAGGTTATTCCACATAACATATTAGAATCATTAGGGTTATCACGATACACCAAACTAAAGGACATCCCCGGGTCAAAAACTTTACTCATCTCAATGGCCTGGGCGACCGTAATTTGTCTTGTCCCGGCCATGGGACGACATGGGCACGTCTCCCAAGACACCTTTATCGCCTTTGGGGCTATTTTTTTACTGGTGTTCATCCGGTCGGCTTTTTTTGACCTGATCGATATGCAAGGCGACCTGATAGTCGGGCAAGAAACTCTGGCTATTGCCTTAGGAGAGGATAAGACAAGGACGTTGTTAAACTACCTGACCGGAATTCTGTTCCTCTGGCTGGTTTCGGCGGCCTTCTTCTCTTCGGAATGGTCATTATGTTTGCAACTGTTGCCTTGCCCGCTGTTTGTCTGGGGATATCTAAGGAGATACGACAGGCACGGACCCAGGCCGGGAGTCATCTTTGAAGGACTGGTGGAGTCAAATTTTTTGCTGGCCGGATTAATCGGACTTATCCACGCGGGATTGCATTAAATAGAGGAAACTGGACAGGTTATGAAGCCACCTTATCAACTCCTGGTCTTTTCCCTTGATGGGCGTCATTACGGGATTCAACTCTCTGCCGTGGAACGAGTCGTTCGAGCCGTGGAATTGATTTCCGTGCCTGAAGCGCCGGAATTGGTGTCGGGTCTGATCAATGTTCAGGGGCGAATTATTCCGGTTCTGGATATTCGGCAACGATTCAGCCTACCCAATCGGGGCATGGCTCTGACCGATAGGATCATCATTGCCAATACCTCTAAAAGAACAATGGCCTTCCTGGTGGATGAAGTGTCGGGCGTTTTCCAGCTTCCCCCGGAAAACATTAAGGAAGGCCGGGACATTTTTCCCAAACTGGAAGACTACCTAGAAGGGGTCGGCAAGATAAATGATGAGGCCATGTTACTCTATGATCTGAACAAGTTGTTTGAGGCCGGCGGAGATTATAACCCGCCATCTGTTCAAGAACATATTCAGGGCCAATGATCATGACCAGGACTGAAATTCCAGATCAACTTCTTTCCGATTTCAGCGACTTCATCAGTTCTATTCTCGGTCTACATTTTCCCCATAAACGTCGCCAAGAACTTGTCAGAGGGGTGACGGCGGCGGCTCAGGACTTAGGTTTTAATGATGTGTTATCGTTTATTCACCTGATCATGTCGGAAGAACTGTCTCACGAACTGATTAGTGTTCTAACCCACCACCTGACAATCGGGGAAACCTACTTTTTCAGAGACAAAAAATTATTTCAGGCTCTTGAACATCACATTATTCCTCAAATCGTTATGTCCCGCCGGGGACGGATCAGACATCTCCGGGTCTGGAGCGCAGGCTGTTGCACCGGTGAAGAGCCGTATTCCCTGGCCATAGCCCTTGACCAGGCCATCCCCACCCCGAAAAACTGGAGAATCAATATTCTGGCTACCGATATCAATGAACGGTTTCTCCAAAAAGCCCGCCAGGGAATATACTCAGACTGGTCGTTCCGGGCACTGCCTGATCACCTGAAACAAAAATACTTCCGCCGGGACGACGATTCCCGTTTTGAGATATCCTCCGATATCAAAAAAATGGTCACGTTCAGCCGCCTCAACCTGATTGACCGGACCTACCCGTCCCCTCTGAGCGATACGGAAAGAATGGATGTGATCCTATGCCGCAATGTGCTCATGTATTTCGCAGATGAACCACGGGCTCAGGTGGTTACCCGTTTCTGCCGTTCGTTGGTCCCAGGTGGTTGGCTGGTGTTAAGCCCGAGTGAAGGTGATTTCGCCCGTAAATCAGGATTAGACTCGGTCAATTTTTCCGGCGTAACTGTTTTTAGAAAGACCGTCCCGAATCAGACAGATCCAGCATCTTCTTTTGCGGCCGGCAAACTTTCTGATCAGCTCCGGACAGAAAACACACCATCAGATGTAATAAAAGATTATGATGGAGGAAAGCCGGGGCAACTGAGGGACCGCCGCCCGCAGACGCTCAGACGGTTCGAGGAAGGGACCGGACGGGACGCGTTTAAACCAAGAAAGCCTGTGAATCTAACAGATATCCAGACGGCTCTCCCGGCGAATCAACCTGTTTCCCGGAACGCGCTTTTCTTAGCCGGTCAGGCCCGAGAGTGTGCCGATGCCGGAAGACTAACCGAAGCCGACGACTGGTGCCGGAAAGCGATCCAGGCCGAAAAATTGAACCCGGCGCATTACTATCTCCTGTCTTCCATCTTGCAGGAACAAGGTCTGCTTGATGAATCAATTAAGGCTTTGAAACAAACTACTTACCTCGACCCTGGGTTTGTCCTGGCCCATGTGGCCATGGGGCATATCACCAGAGGCCTTGGCAAACTCAATGATTCTCTGAGACATTTCCAAACCGCTTTGGCGTTGCTGAAATCCATGAACGATGAAGACGTCCTGCCCTATTCCGACGGCCTGACGGTTGGTCATCTGGTCAATCTAGTCCGATCAATGATTCCCGGTGAATGATTATGATGAAAAAATTTGACTATGATGATAAGATGGATCAAAGCCATGGCCGAATTTGGGAAGATCTCCGGGCCCGGCTCAGAGCTGTCCAGGCTGCCGTTCTGAAGGGATTTGAACCCAACCCGGAGCAGGAAAGGGTTATTCTAAAAGAGCGCGCCAGGCGCCTGGCTCAGGAGATGACCGAACCGGAAAAAGCCCAGGACTTTCTGGAAGTGGTAGGATTCTATTTAGGCCAGGAAAGATATGCCGTTGAACTAACCCACGTGGTTGAAGTCTTTCCACTTAAGGATCTGACTCCGCTGCCCCAAACGCCGCCTTTTGTCCTGGGCATTTTCAACGCCCGAGGGCGAATTATCTCGGTGCTGGATATCAAGAAACTGATCGGGCTTCCTGATGTCGGACTGACCAATTTGAACCGGGTGATCGTGCTTCACGGCGACGACATGGAATTCGGCCTTCTGGCCGACAGTATCCTGGGGGTCAAATTGATCCCGACCGATACCCTGCAACCTTCCCTGCCCACCCTTACCGGGGTCAAGGCAGAGTATTTCCTGGGCGTAACCGGAGACAGGATAGTCGTCCTTGACGGAAAAAAGATATTGACCGATCCCAAAATCATCATTCATGAAAAAATTTAGTCCGGATTGCAGGTTAAAAACATAAGGAGAAGGTTAACATGATCCAGAGGTTGAACTTACGGGCCAAAATCGCCGGCGGCTTTGGGTTGGTGATTCTTTTGTTCGCGGTTTCTTCCCAGGTGGCCTGGCATGGATTGGGCAATATGACGGCCGGGTTCGAGTCATATCGGGATATGGCCAGAAAAACAAGCATATGCACTCGTCTCCAGGCCGAAGCGCTCAACGCCCAGGTCAACGTAAAGGACTACGTCATCACGGATGATGAAGCACATATTCAACATTACAAACAATATC
>JADFYA010000242.1 GCA_015233285.1 Deltaproteobacteria bacterium
TACGCGTAAAGTTTTTTTCGGATTTTCGGTGGCGGGAAATGAATTCTTCAGAAGTGATAATATTTTTAATAAATTCAATGAGATTGGCACATAAATCGCAAAGCATACCCCATGCCAACATTAACTTGATTTTGAGAATTTGTATCCATTTCTTTCCTCCATGATATGAATTAGTTATATTTTTTAATGACATAGTTAGTATCCCATACTTCTGTGAGCTTTTCAATAGAAAAGTGTGCCAAGAAATAAGAAAATTATTTTGTACAACTAACGGTTAAGTAGGCTCGCCAGTCTTTTTGTCTTCCACCAACACATGAGCCCACTTGACCTTAAGTTAATGACATTGACCAGCAGGTGGTTACTTAATTTTCTTCTAAGATAATTTTATGCTCCACCAAAGACATCCGCTTTATCTTGGCGTCCATCACTTTTTGCTCTCCAAAGATGCTCACCAGTCGGAGTTTTCCGCCCTCATGTTCAACCACATCGACACTCTCGAGGATTTTTTCTTCTTTTCCGTTTTTTATCAAGTACGCGTTGGCTTCACACATGGTGCATTATCTCCTTTATCTTGATTTTAACTATCTCATCGATCAAATGGGGCAACGGTTCCGGGGTCAGACCCGCGATTTCCACATTCTCCTGGCTCAGGGGGAGCAGTATTTTTTTGGCCGGGGAATCCGCCACGGCAGCGGCCATTTCCGGAGTCACCTCACCCATCATAGCGTTAGCCAGGATAATGCCGATCGGGCCGATAATAACGTGGGCAGTCCTGGATGTCTTGATTATGGCGTTGGCCCCGGTGGCTCCTTTATTGGCCCGGGCCTTCATCATCTGAGAAGTGGCGATGGCGTTGGTGCCGAGGGCGATGACCTCAATGTCTTCCCCATATTCTTCCTTGAGTTTCTTGATCAAGGCGCTTCCGATGCCGCCGCCCTGGCCGTCTATCACACATATTTTCAACATGTTATATCACTTTCTGAACACGGCGTTTTTATTTTTTCTTTGCCTCCTGGGCGGCTTTGCGTTAAACTGCTTTTATTCTACACCAGGACCTGAACAAATCAAGGGAAAATTTGGGCCGGCCTTCAAGTTTTTCCGGAATGAATGCAATCGGAGGAAGTCTCCTTATCCGGATAGTTCGGTTGCGGTTAGACCAATCAAGAGGATAACATATCGTTATTAAAAAAATGTCACGATCAAACCATCTCCCCGAATGAGTAGAATCTTCGCCCCAAAGGCCGCTGGAGCGGCCTCAAGCGAGTCGGCAAACATAGGTCTATTACCTTGGAACTGTTGCTAAAACAATCTTAAAGGCATATTCCCCCGCGCTTATCTAACCCGTCCAGGGACCAAGGGCTTTGCCGGCCGTAACCATTCTCTGCTGCGTCCGGGCACCTGTTTGACCCCTTCGGCACACAACCGTTGTTAAGACGACCAACCGGAGACCCGCCACAAGACTTTGTGGATGAATTTTAAATAGGAGCCAACATGTCCGCGCCTGTAACTAAAGCACCTGTAACAAAAGTACCTATCAGTAAAATGAGCTTGCTGGAACTTTTCAAGAAAAGAACACGCCACCCTTTTCGGCCGCGCACTTCCGATATCGTCACCCGGATCTTCGAAAACTTCAAGAAGCACCCCACGCCGGGCGATAGCCTGGTCTTGGGCGAGTCCGATTTCCAGACCCACACCGTGTTTGTTATTGGGCAACAGAAACCCACAGCCGACGATCTAAAAAAGCTCAAACCCGGCGTCAGGGCTGTAAACGGAATGTTGACGGCCGACGAACACTCGGCCATTATGACCTTCTTAAAACACATCAAGGAACTTGACTTAGACAACGCCTTTATCGTTAATTTTATTGATACCTATGGGGCTGATATCTCAATGTATTCAGCCGAGCGGTTTCAAGCTTATCATATCAGCAGCATCATCCGGGAATTCTTGCTCCTCCCGGTCAAAACCATCTCCGTATTGCTCGGGGAAGGCGGGAGCGGCGGCGCTCTGGCCCTGCAAGTAACCGACCGCCGCGGCATGGTCGAAGATGCCCTCTACGCCACGGCGGCCCCGGAAAGCATGGCGGCCATCATGTTCCGGGACGCCTCTAAAATCGACGACGCCTTAAACATCCTCAACCCCACGGCCAAAGAGATGAAACGGCTAGGCGTGATTGACACCATTATTCCCGCAACCAAAGATGTCAACGACGCCGATGGGCTGGCCGAAAATATTCAGGTCTTTATAGAAAAATCCATCAATGATTTGTCGAGGATCAAGATTAGGAAGCTCATGAAGTACCGCCGCACCCGGAGTGAAGCATTCGGCCTGACCGCCACCAAGAGCCGGCTATCGGAATTGATCAAGATGTTTGAACGTCCGCTGAAGAGCTACTTCCAGAAACCACCTCGGGATATCAAGACGGTTAAGATCGGCAGCCTCAACCAGATGGACGATGACATGAATGAAGCCGTTGATAATATCCCAAAAGATGTCGATTGCATCAAATGCGGAGAGGCCCGAAAACGGGGAGGCGAGGGGGACGGCTGCGGCAAACTCATTCCGCTCTCGGAATTTTTGGAAAACCACATGGTCTGCCCCGAATGTGGTACCGGCGCCATTATGGGTGCCAGAGGCTGGATTGATTGTCTCACGGACAAAGACAGCTTCTTTGAGCTCTATCGCAATCTGACCGTCGGTGAACTCTTAGACTCAAACGACATCAGCCAGTCTTATCGGACATTCCTCGAAAAGCAAAAGGAACTGACTGATTTCAACGAATCATTGGTCACGGCCGAAGCCAGAATCTTCGGCTACCCCGCGGTCATGGTCATTTCCGAGTTTAATTTCAGCGGCGGTTCCATGGGAGTGGTCTTTGGGGAGAAGTTCAAACGGGCTGTAGAATACGCTGTAGAAAAAAAATATCCCCTGGTCAGTTTATGCTGTTCCGGCGGAGCCAGACTCTATGAAGGCATTATGGCCCTAATGCAAATGGTGAAAACCGTCAATGCCGTTAATCTGTTAAAAGAGAATGGCCTGCCGTTCATCTCCGTGCTGGGCAATCCGTCCACCGGTGGCGCTATTGCCAGTTATGCCTCCTTAGGCGATGTGTTGATCGCCGAGCCTGGGGCTATGGTCATTTTCGCCGGCCCTCGGGTCATGACCACCAGTGGTTTTAAGGTCGACGAGAAGTATATCCGGTCCGACCATCTGTGCACTATTTCCGGTAATATTTACGATAACCTGAATTACTTTCACAACATCCGCGGCATCCACGAGGTTTGCGCCAGAGGCAATATGAAACGGACCATAGTCAAATACCTTGAACTCTATTTCCGGCTGCAACCAGCGGAGGACTAAAGGCCTCTGGAAGAACTTGTTGCTTGCCACTGGTTTCTCGTTAAAGACAACCAGCAACGAGCAACCAGCAACACGCAACCCTTGACAGGCTATGAGATGGATCATATCGGGAACACCAAGATAATACACCTGGGTTCAGCGAACCGGACCTTTTTTCAAGGGCTGGCGCTCAGATTCCCCGGCGGATGGGTCCTGCAAAGCCCTGAAACCACCGATATGGGTGATCCCCCCGTTGATGACGCCGGGAAGACCATTGAGATCGTCGATATCGATCACGACCGGTATGCTGGACAGGGAGGGCGGAACCGCCGGGCAGACATACTTGAGGCTGGAATTCCGGTGGCCAGGTTGATCATCCTGGCAATGGGCGAGGAACCTCGGGCCGAGTATGATGAGTTAGTGGATTACCTGGAGATGCCCCTGGCCCCGTGGCGGGTGATGCAGACGCTTCATCGTCTGTCGGCCACGCTGGCGGCCCGGCAGGAACTGGCCTTACTCAGGGACGAGCTTTCGCTTCAAACCAGGGAGCTTTCCGAGTTGAACCAGATCGGGATCGCCTTGTCTGCTGAACGTGATTTCAACAAACTCCTGGATCTGATCTTGACCAAGGCCAGGGAAATCACCACGGCCGATGCCGGGAGCCTCTACCTGGTGGAAACAGACCCAGATGTCCCTCCGGACACCGACAACTTTTGGGCCGACAAACGGCTTCGATTCAAACTCACCCAGAATTCCTCATTAAGCATGAGTTTCCAAGAATTCGTTATGCCGGTCATCAAAACCAGTATGGCCGGGTATACCGCGATCAGCGGCCAACCATTAAACATCGTTGATGCTTACGCCATTCCTGAAGACAGCAATTATTCCCATAACCGCAGCTTCGACCAAAGAACGGGATATCAGACCAGATCCATGCTGAACATCCCCATGCAAAGCCATCACGGCGAGGCCATCGGTGTCCTGCAATTAATTAACCGTAAGCGTCACTGGGCGACCCGTCTGGAGAATCCAGATCAATTTGATCGTGAGGTCATCCCCTTTGATGCGGGCTGCGAGACACTGGCCTCATCACTGGCCGGCCAGGCGGCCGTAAGCATCGACAACATGCGTCTGTACGAGGAAATAAAACATTTATTCGAGGGATTTATCTATGCCTCAGTCCATGCCATAGAACAACGTGATCCGACCACTTCCGGCCATTCGGAGCGAGTGGCTGTTTTGACGGTGGGGTTGGCCGAGGTGGTAGATCGCGTCGACCAGGGGGCGTACCGGGAGGCAAAATTCACCGCGGAGGATTTACAGCAGATTAAGTATGCGTCGTTGCTTCATGACTTTGGCAAAATCGGCGTCCGGGAGCGGGTCCTGGTCAAGGAAAAAAAGCTTTACCCGGAACAACTTGAGGCCATCAAGTTTCGATTCGAGTTTATCAAGAAGGCCCTGGAAGCAAACTATTCGCACCGCAAGATAAGGTCGCTATTGGAAAGAAACCGGGAGGAAGCCCTGGGCCGGTTCACCCATTGGGATATGGAGTTTGAAGATACCTTAAAGGAAATGGATACTTTTTTAGAAGTTATTCTTCAGGCCAACGAACCCCGGATTTTGGCCGAGACGGGGTGGCAGAGATTAATGGACATCAGCCGGCTGGCTATCAACGCCGACGGGCGGGAGTGGCCTTACCTGACCCCTCAAGAAGCCCACCTGCTGTCGATTCCAAAAGGCAGCCTGAGCGAGAAGGAACGAAAAGAGATCGAATCCCATGTGACTCATAGTTTCAATTTTCTCAACCGCATCCCCTGGTCTTCCAATCTCCGGAATGTCCCGGAATGGGCCTATGGTCACCATGAAAAGCTGGACGGCACCGGCTATCCTCGCGGGCTGAATGCCCCCCAAATTCCCCTCCCATCAAAAATTATGACTATTTCCGACATATTCGACGCCCTGACGGCCAAAGATCGGCCCTACAAGAGTGCTGTTTCTGTCGACCGGGCTTTATCCATCCTTGACGCTGAGGTCCGGGAAGGGAAGATTGATCCCGAACTATTCCGGCTTTTTGTTCAGGCAGAGGTATACAAACAGGTCTTTTAAAGGCCCGAAGGACCTCATCCGAAACGCACCGGCTAAGCCCCGAAAGGGTGAATTAGGTTAATCCAGGGCTGGCTAATCCACCCTCCGGGCTAGCCTAATGCACCCCTTCGAGGCTTACGGGAGCTTCGCAATCTTAAATAATTCACGCCGCCGATCTGATATCGGGCTGGTCATGGCCGGCGGCCGGCTCACTTAGATTTGGATGTTTTGGCTTTCTTGGCCTTGGGCTTGGCGGATTTGGGTTTCGTGGTCTTACCCTTCGCCTGCTTAGGCTTGGCGGATTTGGCTTTCTTTGAGTTATCCTCTGAAGCAGCCCCTTCCTCGATGGGCGCCCCCTCGGATTCCGCCGACTCTTCCGTCCCTTCCTCGTCCTCAACGGCGGTCTCTTCAGCCGGT
>JADFYA010000243.1:0-380 GCA_015233285.1 Deltaproteobacteria bacterium
CACGGCCATTTTGATCACTTCATTTGCTGAATTTTGGCCGACCGAGGCGTGGGTTTAGGTGTTTTCTATGTCCTATTGAAGCCATGGGCGTGAAGCCGATGTGATAATATGTCAATAATAAATCAAAAAGCCCCATCGGCAGAGTATGGCAGGTGGGGCTTCTCAGTCTTCGGAGGGCCGCGATTTAATGTCTCAGGCCGAAACAGTATACTGGGTCCCGGCCGTATTTAAGATGAATTCATTGGGCATTTCTTTTTGGAAGGCCATTACGGCTTCGAAGCCGGTACAGTGAGTAGGAGCGATAAACTCAGGCCTTATAGCCTTGATGTCGGCCACCGTGTTCCGGATGAGTTCCGGCTTCTTATTGGTTAGATGGAATC
>JADFYA010000243.1:509-5826 GCA_015233285.1 Deltaproteobacteria bacterium
GATCTCCGCGGAAGTCGTCAGGCTCGGTTTTCTCGCCCCGCTTGATCAGCAGATTCGTAGACACCTTTTCGTATGCCGTTAGGCGCTCGATGTGGCCGGTGAAATAGGCGCCGGGGATGATCGGTGTGGAGTTCTTGATCACAACCACCTTCAAACCCAAAGCTTCGAGGTCTTCTTTATTAAGTTGGCCGAGGTCAAGCAGGTCGTCGGCGCCCGGCCGAAGGATGTAGCGATGGTCAAAAGCCTCCTCGCCGACATAGAACGGAGCGTCTTTGGACAGGCGCGGCTGATTTTGTTTCAGGATTTCCACCGCAGCCATGAAGTGATCAAAATGGCCGTGGCTCAAACAGAAAGAAGCTGATTTTCCAATGTCTATTCCCAGGAGGGCCAGGTTGTTAAGGACACCCACGGGATCAAGTCCAAAGTCGAACATGCAGGCACTCGTTTGGCCGTTGACAACGGTTTCCACGTAATACGAGAGGCCGTGCTCCGCGTGAATCGACTTGCCCGGCGTGGAGCGGTACCGTTTGGTGATCTTATTGTCGGGTCTCAGGGCGTCATAATAATTGTCCGTCAACACCCAGATGCTAACCTTGTCCACCTCAACGATATTTGAGGCCGCCTGGGCTGGGCCCTCTCCTCCATCCGCCGAGGCCTTTTCCTCAACTGTGTTTCCGGCGGCCAACAAGACGCCCGCAGCAGCCGAATACTTCAAGAAATCTCTACGTCCCAGATCTGTACTCATCATCACTTTCTCCTTCCATGTAATAATCAGAAGAGTTAGACGAAAATCATATAGAACCCCTCATCTAAATAAAAATCTATCCGTCGCCAATGTCTGGTGCGGCCTGAAATTGTAGAGTGGAATTGCTCAATTATGGTGATATAACCAGGAGATTGTCTACTAACGTCCGGCGATCTTATATGAGGTGGGTCCCATTGTCAATTCAACGGTTCTAAAATCTACATTGGTGAGCACAACGCTAATCAGGCCCGATGCCGCACTGCCGGCTTCATCCGTCGTGATCTCTTTATTGAACTCCCTGATAGTCTGAGTCTCTCGCTTGACTAAATGCTATTGGTGAGATAAAATGTATTTACCTATGGATAGGCTTGGATAAGATGCGATTGTGAGGAAGATTGGGAGAGCAAAACAACCGATGGATGAGCCAATAAAGAGCAGCGCAGGAACAGGCATGGGTGTCAACCAACTATTGGAGATGCTGAGGCCATGTAAGGATCTGGCCAGGCAGAAGTACAAAGCCGACATAAAAGGGATTTTTGGTTCCTACACCCGGTCCGAGGAAAATGGTCAAAGTGACGTTGATGTGTTGGTCGAGTTTGAAGAAGAGGCTAATTTGCTAGATCTTATAAGTCTTTCAATGTTCCTCCAGGAAAAGTTGGGACGGCCGGTAGATGTAGTTCCCCAAAGCGCCCTTAGAGAAGAATTAAGACCGACGATCATGAAGGAAATGATTTATCTATGAGAGATTATATTCTTTATCTGAAAGATATCCTCCAGGCCATGTAGCGATTGAGACGTTCGTCGTCGGCATTAATTTTGATAGTTTCAAAAAAAAACGATTTGATTTCCAGTGCCGTGGTCAGGAAGTTCGAGATCATTGGAGAAGCCGCTAAACACATTCCGGAAACAATGAGAAATAGCCATCCGAAAATCCCCTGGAAGGAAATGGCCGGGATGCGCGACAAGCTCATTCATTTCTATTTTGGTACTGAATATAACCTGGTTTGGCACACCATCACGGATGTAATTCCAAAGGTGAAACCTCTTATACATAAGGTGCTGGCCGAACGAGCGCAGAGCGAATAAGCTTGAAACTTCGATTTGTTGGGGAATGATATAACGGGCTCGAAACCACATCATCCCGCCTTGTGGAACTCAGCCCAACTGGGCAGCCCTGGAGCGGAGGAAGCGTGTTTTACGGCAGAGATGATGGCCTGGGTCATGGCTTCGGCGGCCAGGATGCCGACGGCATTGGGGTCGGGGACCGGTTGGCGGCCCACCGACAGGGCAAAAATCGCGTCACCGTCGAACAGGGTGTGGCAGGGATTGACCGCCCTGGCCAGGCCGGAATGGGCCATCTTAGCCACCACGGTCATGGCCGTCGTATCCAGCTCGGCGTTGGTGACCACGACGCCAATAGTGGTATTGGCAAAGGCCGGACGAGGTTTGGGCGGCTGGGATTTGATTAAGTCAACCGGATCGATAAATCCACCGGTGAGATTATCTCTGGCCCCGGCCAGGATCGCTCCGGAACTGGGCTCAATGATGTTGCCCCAGGCATTGACCACGGCCAACGCCCCGACGATCAGGCCGTAATCAGTGCAGATCGAGGCCGAACCCAGACCGCCTTTCATAGCCTTGTCCCGGCCGGCCAGTTTCCCCACCGTGGCCCCTGTCCCGGCCCCCACGCAACCTTGAACCACCGGAGCCTTGGAGGCATTCAAGCAGGCGGCATACCCGGCCTCGACTCCGGGCGGACGATCCGACTCGCTCACCCCCAGGTCATAGATCACGGCTGCAGCCACTTTGGGGACTACGCCGAAGGCCGTAACCAGACCGATGTTCCGTTCCTTGAGGAAACGCATCACCCCAAAGGAAGCCTCCAGGCCAAAGGCCGATCCCCCGGAAATAAGCAGCCCGTTGAGATACCCGGCCATGTTGCCGGGCCGCAATGAGTCCGTCCCCAAGGTCCCCGGCGCCCCGCCTCGGACGTCCACTCCGGCTGGAGCCGGCTTATCGGCCAGAATTACGGTACACCCCGTCCAGTGCCGCGGGTCGGTAAAATGGCCCACAGCCACCCCCGGCACCGCGGTCAGGCCGCCCCGGCAGTCCTGCTGAATCTCTGCAATTTCCTGGTTCGTAGTCATTAATTATTCATCTCCATCCGGCCGGTATAACAGCATAAAGCGAAAGGGCGCAAATCTTCTTTCCCCTGATACGGCTAACCCAGTAGTCCAAAGGGGATCACGTAAAACCAGGGGAAATATTTCAAAATCTTTTCCCGTCCCAGTTGTTTAAAGAAGTTCAGATCGCGATATAATTTAATATAATAAGAATATGGCCGGCCCTGGGCGCCGAATCCTTGCTTAAATTGAGAGACTCCCAATTGCGTCGGCCAGGTCCCGCCAAAGGAAAAGAAGCGACAGCCGCGCTGCGCCGCCACATGCATGGCCGCCAACACGACTAAAGACAGAGGCTGACGGGGCCGGGCTTCAGGCCTGGAAAAAACGGTATAATACTCGACCTTGTCTTGAAAAAAAAGAAAAATCGCCCCAGCCAGGAGTTCCCTTTCTTTGACGGCGTAGATGATCTCAGCCTGGTCCCCAAAGTCATGGATCAACGTTTCCAATATGGCCAAAGGCTTAGGCACTCCGCCGAGAAAAGTGATACTTTCCTGATGGACCCGATGAAACACTCTTAGCTCTTCCCGGCCGTTAGATATCATCGTGTTGACTCCTTCTTTCCGGGCCTTGCGAATGGCCGTCCGAGTTCGGCCTTCATAGCCGGTCATTAATCGCGCCTCCAGGTCGGGGCCGTCTTCCGGGAGCGGCGTGACCTGACAAACACGGGAGTCTAAGGGGGAAAATCCCGGCGGCAAAGCCTTCATCCCGGCGGCGGGCTGATAGGGATTGGAGACGATGGTGGCCGTCAAACAGTCCGTGTCTCGGGCCATCTCATCCAGGGCGGAAAAAAGGGCCGCGGCATCGGCCTGATTCTCGGCTAAGACACTACCGTTGGAGCCAAAAAAAGGCAAAGAATTGATGACCCGGCCGATACCCAAATCTTCCGACATCCAGGCGGGCAAAACCCCGACCACCCGGCCGTCCCGGCGGGCCACCAGGTAAACGGGCTCACCACCGATGGCATCCTCCAGGAATTGCTTGAAAGTCAGGCTATGATAGACCATGGCCGCTGGCTGGTCTTGAATGAATCGGGTCCAGTCATCGGAGTCGGCCGGATTGAGTCGGCTAATTTCTGGGGGCATAGGCTCGTGTTTCGGGTTGCGTGTTTCGTGTTGCAATGCAGGGATAGCGGGCAGTCCGGCCAATAACCACCGAAACAAGCAGCTCGATCTGGATAGATGACACCACGTAGCGTTTCCAGGCTGAGCGGGCCGTTGGCCTCATGAGTTTAGCGGATAATACCGCGACGGGGCACTGGTCAACAGAAATTCTTCCTGGTCGAGGAGTTCTTTCCATTTGGCCTGGAATCGATATTGCTGGAGAATCTTCCGGCACAGAGCGATCAGTTCCGCCGCGGCCGAGTAGAGGTGATCATCCTCCCCGAGTTGACCCACCAGATGGGCCAGGGCCAAGGCCTGGTGAATTTCTCCGTCCAGATAATAGTCGCAGGCCCGCTGTAGAAGCTCTTGCCGCGGCAGGTCCAGTAGATGGCCAAACAACACATTGTCCTGATTTTTTTTCGACCTTGGAGAGTAACCGGACACGAGATTGCGGGGCGCCTGGACAGACAGATTCCAGAGATAAGAACATTCATGGCAGTGAAATCCCTCCCGAGTCAGTAGGTCAAATCGGCGATGGGCCATATTCTCCCGGAACCGCTGGTAATCAGGGCCATTCCAGATGTCTTGAACCTCCTGGCGGGTGATATCGCCCAGAAAGACATTCTCTCGTGGTTCTTCAAAACAATAGCTTATCCGGCCATCATGGCAGATGGTCATGGAGGCCCACGGAAAGACACAACAGGGGAACGAGTGGTTCGGCAATCGATCCTGGATCATCAGATTTCCCTCGGCTATGGCGCCCTGCCAGTTGAAGAGTCGGTGCAGATCAACCGAGGCCAGACCAGGAAAGCGGGCCTGAAAGAAATCGACTATGGCCGCGTCGGAGTAGTCCCGGTTGGCCTCCTGCCGGACATAATCAATAAAGACATGGGGCCGGCCGGGAGCAGGCATTTGACGGAGCAGGTCTGACAGGTCGGCGAGATTGGTCATGACCCGGTCAAAGTTGTCCGTTCCGTGGATCCGGGTATAATCGGAGCGATTGATGGCGCTGATGGAGATGCCTAAAGAGTTGATCCGGGGTAACAGCTCCTCAGCCAAAGGCCTGGTCAGCAAAATGGCGTTGGTGTGGAGAACCAGGTGGATATCCGGCCTGGCCCGGCGGGCATACCGGACAAGGCGGACCAGGTCGGGATGGAGGAGAGGCTCGCCCTGTTTCATCAGGTAAATTTTTTTGACCTCCCCTGGTAACTGGTCCAGGATGCGCTGAAATAGTTCAAAGGGCATCACTCCCCGGACCGCCCGCATGGCCTGGTGGAGCGGACACATGC
>JADFYA010000244.1 GCA_015233285.1 Deltaproteobacteria bacterium
GAGTAAGAAATAATTTCTATTTCTTCGTCCGGGAAATCAATGGCTGTCTCCAGATCCATCAACAGACTGATCAAGCCTTCTCGGACGGCCTCAATGCGGCTAAGCAAGCGCCCTTGAAGAAGGTGGGAGGCCATTGCCGCGGCCCGGTCGGTCTGGGCGTTGACCAGGTCCATCACGGCTTCGGCTTGGGTCAGGTCAATGCGGCCGTTCAGGAATGCCCGCTTGGTAAATTCACCCGGCTCAGCCGGCCTGGCTCCGTGGGCCAAAACCAGCGACAGAATAGCATCGATCACTGCCGGGCCGCTATGGCACTGGATTTCTAACACATCCTCCCGAGTATAGGATAATGGGGCGCGCATCACGGTCAGCATGACTTCGTCTAACCAGGAGTTGGAAGATGGTTCTTTGATGTGACCATAGTATAAATGATGGGACGTAAACGAGCAGGTAGGGTTCTGGGGAATAAAGATAGCCCGGGCGATGGACTCGGCCAGAGGGCCGCTGACCTTGACAACTCCGATTCCTCCCCGGCCAAAGGGAGTAGCCACTGCGGCGATGGTGTCTGCGAGTTCCGGCATACCTACCTGGGGGAAAGTCGGCCAGACGCAACGAAGGCCCGAGTTAGTAGTCCCAAGCCGGTCTTGTTGCGTCTGGGAGTTGACTGATAGGGAATGAATTTCACTCCGCCGGTTGTTGGGGGGCTGACTTATCAGAAGATAGTTTCTGGGGAATGATGACGATCTTCTTCATCAGACCTTCACCTTTACTCTTGGTGCGGACGCCTTGGATATTTTGCAGAGTGAGGTGAATAATCCGTCGGTCATGAGCGTTCATCGGGCTGATGGTTACCGGTTTACCGATTCTCTTAGCTTTCTCACTCATTTTCAGGGCTAAATCGGACAAGGTCCGGTCTCGTCTTTTGCGATACTCTTCGGTGTCAATGGTTACTTTGACTTTTTCAGAAAAGGTCTTGTTGATTATTTTGTTGACGATATACTGCAAGGCGTCGAGGGTTTGGCCCTTCCGCCCGATGAGAATGCCGATTTTTGAGCCGTGGATGGACAAATGGACTTGACTTCCCGATCCTTCAGCCGAAACTTCGTTTTCAATTTGAAAATGGGAGAGGATATTGATCAGTATGGTTTTGGCCACGGGAGCAGCCTCTTCACCGGTCTTGCTTTCAGGTTTGTCTGGTTCGGCCGGGGATGGCGATTCTTCCGCAGCAGACACCACAACCGGGGCCAAAGTCTTACGAGGTGGTTCGCAACGGCATGTTTCGTCCTTAACTCGGACCTTGATTTTGGCTTTCCTGACTCCGACCAGACCAAAAATTCCGGTGGAACCTTTTGAGATAACCTCATATTGTAACTTATCTTCGGCTATTTGGAAGCGTTTGCTGGCCTGCTTAATCGCTTCTTCAACGCTTCCGGCTTCTATTTCTTCAAAGGACGGCATGTTTTCCTCCGGTAATCAGGAGAGGTTACGATTGATGTAGGCCTGCTGCCCAATAGAAATGATATTATTCACCAGCCAGTAGAGGACCAGTCCTGATGGGAAGTTGATGAACATGAAGGTGAATACGATGGGCAATGCCATCATTACTTTGGCTTGGGTGGGATCGCCTGGGGCCGGGGTCATCTTCTGTTGAAGAAACATAGATGCGCCCATTAGAAGGGTTAGGACAGGTATCCCGCCGACAAAGGGAATGTCGAAACCGATAGGGAGGCGATCAGGAGCGGACAGGTCGTTTATCCAGAGACAAAAAGGTGCGTGCCGAAGTTCGATAGCCCCCCCAAGTAGCCGGTAGAGGGCGATAAAAACGGGCAGTTGGATAAGCATGGGCAAGCAGCCGCCAAACGGGTTAACTTTGTAAGTCTTATACAAACTCATCAGCTCTTGATTTAACTTGGTTTTGTCATCCTTGAATTTCTCCCTTAATTTAGTGATCATTGGTTGGATTTTCTTCATGTCGTTCATCGATTTATAACTTTTGTGCGTCAACGGCCAGAAAACAATTTTGACCAAAATAGTCATGAAAATAATGGATATGCCGTAATTGTGAACGACTTTATAAGAATAATCGAAGAGATACAAGAAAGGCTTGGCGATGATGTCAAACCAGCCGAAATCAATCGCCCGATCAAGAGAGACGTTAAGACTTTTTAGTATAGCCAGATTCTTTGGGCCGAAGTAAAGTAAATAACTGGAGGTATGCTTTTCCTGCGGCCTTATCTGAATGGCGGGACTGATAAATGAGGCTTTGACCACATGTTTGGCTTTGTCAAGAAGACCGGCCTGGACGGTGGCCTCAATTGGCTGTTTGGGGATGACGGCGGAAATGAAGAAGGGATTTTCATAACCTACCCAACCGATAATCCCTGTTTTTTTTAGGCCCTTCTCCAGACTGCCGACTTCTTCTTCGTCGAGATGGCGATCAATCAGCGCCCCCAACCCGGTGAACCCATATTGGTTACCGGTCGTTTCAAAAGGCCCGGAGATAACGTTTAAGATCAAGTTGTCGTTTATGATCTCATTTGAGTTGTTTTCTATGGTTACAGACAAGTCAAAGAGGTAGGAATCAGATTTGAATTCGAAGACTTTCTTGATGGTCACCCCCGAGGGTGTGATCAGGCTAAAGGCTACGGCCCCGGTGTTTTCGTGACCCCCAAGAGAGAGCTTATCTTTATCCGAGGTGAATATAGCGTGGTCCAGGTCCGGGATTGACTTGTTGGTTGATTCAAGGCCCAGCGGTGTTCGATCCGGCGCCTGTTCGTTGACCATTTCCATCGGCGGTGAGTCGGAGGCCACGGTTTTACGATATTTTTTCAACTGTAAGCTCACCAGCCGGGCTCCGGCTTCAGTGAATCCCGCCTTGAACAGGTCGTTTTCAACCGTAATGATTCGGGGCTCTTTAGATGAAGAAGGTGTCACCGCTGGTGATGATTTGATCTGGGGCTGCGCCGCGGCAGGACTGGTTGCTTCGCCCTGTGGCGCCCCGGCTTCCTTTTTTTCCGTCTGTTTCTCGGGCTGATTGAGGCCCCCGGCCGGAGGAATCGGTCTGACAAGGGGAGACACAAACTGCAGATACACAAAGAGAATAATCATAGAGCAAACAAATGCCAATAGCGCATTTCTTTCCATTGAGACTCCTGACCTGGGTTATCTTAAAGGGTCATAACCGCCGGGATGGAATGGGTGGCATCTCAAAAGCCTCCAGAGCGTGAGACAACACCCTCGTATCAGGCCATATTTCTCCACAGCCTGGTAGGAATATTCTGAGCAGGTGGGATAAAACCGGCATGTGGGGGGCAATAGCGGCGAAATAACATATTTGTACGCGCGGATTAGGTTCAGCGTAAGCTTAGCCGGGGTTAATTCTTTCCACGCCCCGGATAACGTTTTTGAACTCATCAGACACCTGATGAAAGGAGAGATCTCGCCAGACGGGTTTGGCGATGACTACGAGGTCAATGCCCTGGGGAAAAGCTTCTCTGTTTTGTCGAAAGAACTCTCGAATGAGGCGCCTGATCCGATTTCTAACAACGGCATTCCCCACCCGTCGGGAAATTCCCAGGCCAATTCTGGTCACACCCACATCATTATTGCTATATTTAATGATAAAGTGCTCAGTATGGATCTTCCGCCCACGTAATCTGTTAGCTTCATGATCCTTTTTGTTCCGGATGCGGAGTGACCGGGACAGCCCGTGTGGTTTTAGTTTTTCTCTTTTCAAATGCGTTACGCGAACCAGCCGGTTAGGCAAAAAGCCACTAATGTTGATCCAGACTAGGCGGCCAAGCGCTTCCGGCCTTTGGCTCGTCGGTTTGCGATGACCAAGCGTCCGCCCTTAGCGCTCATGCGCTTAAGAAAACCGTGGGTTCTCTTCCTTCGTAGATTGTGCGGTTGATATGTTCTTTTCATGTTAATTATCCTTTGCTGAAGAAGTTGGCTCTGTTAACCATAAGATCAGCCCTTTGTCAAGAATATAATTGATTCTGTGTAAATTAAGAGCTGGTTGAATGAATTCTCTCGACAGGGTTGTTTTTTTCTGTTAATTACTTTTGCTGATTTTCAGTAGGCACTTTTTATTGATAAGGAGAGAATGGAAATGATTTTAGATCCTATACTGGGTCTTTTTTCAAACGATCTGGCAATTGACTTGGGAACGGCAAATACATTAGTTTATGTCAAAGGTAAGGGGATCGTTCTGAGCGAACCATCGGTTGTTGCCGTTCGGAAAAATGGCCGTAGCGGCGGCAACAAGGTCTTAGCTGTGGGAAAAGAAGCCAAAATGATGCTTGGACGGACACCCGGAAATATTGTGGCTATCCGACCGATGAAAGACGGCGTAATTGCTGATTTTGAGGTCACTGAGGCCATGCTGAGACATTTTATCCGGAAGGTCCATAACCGCCGTAATTTGGTCCGACCCAGGATAATCGTCTGTGTTCCTTCCGGGATTACTCAGGTGGAAAAAAGAGCGGTCAGAGAGTCTGCAGAATCTGCCGGGGCTAGAGAAGTCTTCCTGATCGAAGAGCCGATGGCAGCCGCGATTGGGGCCGGACTACCCATAACCGAGCCCATCAGCAACATGGTCGTAGATATCGGTGGCGGCACAACCGAAGTGGCGGTTATTTCCTTGGCCGGGATCGTCTATAGCAAATCAGTCAGAGTAGGTGGCGACAAGATGGACGAATCCATTCTACAACACATCAAAAGGAAATATAATCTTCTGATTGGCGAGCGGACGGCTGAGATCATTAAGACCACCATTGGCACGGCTTATCCTGAGGAACGAGTCCAAACCATTGAAGTCAAGGGCCGCGACCTGGTCTCGGGGATCCCCAAGATACTGGCTATCGATTCGGAAGAAGTGCGCAAAGCCATCATCGAACAGATTGACGCGATAGTCGAAACCGTCCGGGTGGCCCTGGAGCAAACACCGCCTGAGCTGGCCGCCGACATTGTGGACCGCGGCATATTTCTGACCGGCGGTGGAGCGTTGCTGAAGAATCTGGACAAGCTGTTACGGGAGGAGACCAACTTGCCTATCACGATTACCGAAGATCCGCTTTCTACGGTAGTCTTAGGCTCGGGCAAGGCATTAGACAGCATGGCCATCCTAAAGGAGGTCATGATCAAATAGGCTTTTCGGTCGAACAGCAGCCGGCCTATTCATCGGCTTAATCCATACCCAGATTAGGGGCAAAACAATCGTCCCCAATTATCGGCAAATTTTTAACCCCCAGCCATGCCTAAGCACCTTGAGGACTAGTGTCGTTTTTCAATAGATTCCAAGCGCCAATTATCACTGGCCTGGTGGCTGTCGCCATCCTGACTATAATCTCTTTTGATTTCGGTCGACAAAAGAGTTTTAGTCCCGTTGAGAAGTTTTTTGTCGAGCTCATCGGACCGGTCCAGAAATCAATTGCTTCCTCCCAGAAATCCCTCGCCGGTTTTCTCAAGGATTATCTGAACCTATTAGATGTGCGCCGGGAAAATGAATTACTGAAAGACGAGATTGACCGACTTAAATTTGAGAATGACCGGTTTCGAGAGGACGCCTTAACGACTCAGCGTCTAAGAGACCTTCTTCATTTCAAGAATAACTCCGGCTTTGACATGGTCGGGGCCAAAATTGTGGGCCGGGACTCCTCGGCCTGGTATAAAACGGTGATTATAGATCGCGGCAGATATTATCAAGGAGGCCATGATCGCCGTGATCAACGCCTTATCCACGCATAAATTCAAAACAAAATTACTCATGCAGGTCCATGACGAGCTGGTTTTCGAGGTTCCGGAACCGGAACTC
>JADFYA010000245.1 GCA_015233285.1 Deltaproteobacteria bacterium
GGAATTGCCGGCGATTTTATGTGACCATTAAATGGTATTTTATATAGTCGCCGCCCCTACCCAGGGCGCTGCCCTGGGCTAACCTAGTGCGCCCCGTTGGGGCTTAAGCGGAATGGTCTATTTTATAAAAATTCGCCGGATGCCCGGTCAACAAGTAACATGCAACAAGTAACCAGCAACAAGTAACCAGCAACAAGTAACCAGCAACAAGTAACCAGCAACCAGTATATCAACTCTAATTAAAGATAATTTTAACCAGTTATTGCCTCCATCAATAAATTGTGTTATGGCATTATCTTAATAATTACAAAATCAACCTCCCGGTTAGCCCTGGATGACGACATGTTACTTCTTAAACGCCACTTTTGGATCATCAACCTCATCTTGGTCTCCGCATTTGTCTGGACTTTGTCCGGCTTGACTATGACGATGGTGGAACGAAAACTCAGAGTCCCGCTTAAGACGACCGTCTTCTCGGACAACTCCGTCCAAAGACCGGCCGCTCCCGTCAAGCCTTTGTCATATTATCAGAACATAATAAACGACAATATTTTTGATCCCGGCACCCGCCATGAACCTGCCCCTCCGCCCAGTCCGGTCAAAGCCGGCGATAAATCCGTGAACGGCCAGGTCCAGGCCTCGCCTCTTCCGTATAAGCTCATCGGCACCGTGTTCAGCGTCCGTCAGAATCGCTGTTTTGCTGTTTTAATCGACTTGACCAAAAAGACTCAAGATTTATACCGAATCAACGACAAACTGGCTGATGCCGTGGTTACGGCCATCTATGTCGACCGCGTGGTCCTTAAACGAAATGGCCAGGACGAGGCGATCTACCTTGATGAAACCAAGGACAAACAGATGCTGCCGGCCGGCCCCGGCCCCGCCAAGAGCAAACAAATAGTCGAGCAAGTCTCGTCGGACAAATACATTCTCGACCGGGAAGAGGTCAATAAGGCCATTACCAACGTAAATCAATTTATGACCGAGCTTAGAGTCAGACCGCATTTCTCGGGCGGTCAACCGGACGGATTCTACGTCAGCGACATCAAGCAAGGGAGCCTGATCGAAAAACTGGGGGTCAAGAACGGTGACGTGATCAAGAAAGTAAACGGCATGTCCATGACCAAACCCGAAGAGGCCTTTGCCGCCTATCAACAACTCCAAAATGAATCCGCCATTCAACTGGAACTGGAGCGCGCCGGCCAAGGGAAATCATTTCTTTACGAGATAAGACAATAGCCGCCGGCATTTCCCCTATCGGGCGGGGGCGGCCCGACAGCCAGAGACATTATGTACTCTTCGTACTTCGGCCTGAAAGAAAAACCGTTTAACCTGCCTCCCGACCCCAGCTTTCTTTTTTTGGCCAGGGGGCATCGGGAGGCCCTGGACCATTTGTTATACGGGGTTACGGAGAAAAAGGGATTTATTGCCATTACCGGGGATATCGGTTGCGGCAAGACAACCCTCTGCCGGGTTTTTTTAGAAAAGATCGACGGCCTGGCCAAAACCGCGTTGATTTTCAATTCATTTCTTTCCGACTTTGAGTTGTTGCGGGCCATCAACGAAGAATTCGGGCTGCCGGCCCAAGGTGAAACCAGAAAAGATCTGATTGATCAATTGAACCGGTTTTTGCTCGACGAACTGGCTTCCGCCGGCAATGCCGTCTTGATCATTGATGAATCTCAAAACCTGGCTCCCGACGTCTTGGAACAAATCCGGATGCTGTCCAACTTGGAGGCGAATAACCAAAAGCTTATCCAAATCGTCTTGGTCGGGCAACCAGAGCTGCAAGATATTCTGTCTTTACCCGGATTGCGGCAGTTGAATGAGCGCATCACCGTCCGGTGTCACTTACCGGCCATGACCGTGGCCGAGACCGAACGATATCTGTATCACCGGCTTAACGTGGCTGGGGATCAGGGAGCGATCATCTTCACGCCCCAGGCCATTAAGGCTATCTACAGTTATTCCAAGGGGATCCCCCGGCGGATCAACGCCATTGCCGACCGGTCGCTGCTCATCGCCTACGTCAACGAGTCCTTTAAAATCACTGATAAATTTGTCGCCAATGCCCGCCGGGAGATCGAAACCGGGACACCGCTGCGGTCCCGGGCCGCCCAGCGCAGCATCATCCCAATTGACCGCAGACCACGGCCTGGTTTTAAAACCAGGTTAGTCGCGGTCATAGCCGGGTTGACGGCCCTGATCATCTTAGGGGTGCTTGTTTACCGAGGCTACCATCCAGGCAGCCGGGTAATCGGGGCATCGCCGCAGCCGGCGTCTCGTCCGACTCCCGCGGCGGTTGCGTCTTCAATGCCGACCGCTCATCCATCGACACCGGGCCCTGCCGCCTCCGCTCCATCTAAGCCGCTCCCCCCTACGTCGGATTTCCAACCAGGAGCACCGTCCGTCCCGGATTCCGGGTCGCCCGGGGCCGATGGGAACATTCAAACCGGCGTGGATCCGGCAGTCCAGTTTCCCTTAAAATCCGGCGGACGGGCTTTTTCCGATTTCCTAATCCTGGCCGGGCAGCCTCCCTTGCCTCCCACCTCACCGGGTCTGGATGGAGATAAAGATGCCATTGCAAGTCTGGCTCGGGCCCGGGGATTGACCCCGACCGCCACGACTGCTGGATTAGACTTGCTGAGTAGATTTACTCAACCATACATTTTGGTCTTCTCCTTGCCCGATGGACGGCAGGCCTTCCTGGCTGCCAAAACGCTTCCGGGCGGTCAATTGGCTGTAGTTGAAAATTATCATAAAATTAAGACAGTTCCAGTAAGATGGATTGACCGGGCCTGGTTTGGTCGGGTAATCTTATTTCTGGCCGATAAAGACAGCTCAGGAATCCGTTTCGGGGTCGGGATGCAGGGCGAAATTATCAATCAATTCCAAAAGCAATTGAGCCAACTCGGTTATCTTAAAGCCCCTCCCACCGGTCAGTTCGACCAGCTCACCGAAGCTGCGGTGAAACGATTTCAGCGTGACCACCGTCTTGAGGTGGATGGACGGATCGGCCCGTTAACCAGGGCCATGCTGTTCCAATTAACGGGAAACATTTAGATGAGTTCAATTAATGACGCCTTGACTAAGGCGCGCAAAGCAAAAGACACGGCGGATAACAGCTATGCGCCGCCCCTGACTCGCGTTTCGGATGAGGCTAATCCCGTTAGACGGAAGGGCTCCATTCTGATCTTGGGAACGGTTCTGGGGTTGGGGGTGGTCGCCCTGGGCATTGTCCGGTATGGGTCTCATCTGCCGTTGGATTACTTAAATTTCTGGAGACCGGTCCAGACGTCCCGGACATCTCCCGTGGCCCAGGTTGCGATCCCGGCTAAGACACCAGCCGCCCCATCTCCTTCACCTTCGGCTTCCAACGCGGCAGGTCCAGACCAGGCACCTGGTTCGGTGGAGTCCGATGGTTCACAGATGGTCGCATCGGCCCCGGAAAAGCAGGGTCCCGTTCCTCCGGCCGGTCAATCCCAAGAAAGCGCGTACGAATCGGCTCCAACATTACCAGGGCGGGGCTTATCCACCAGCAATCAAGTTCCGGCCGGCGGAGGCACCGCCATTGACAGCAAGGCTAATCTCCCCGCTTCCACCGTCCCAGACGCGACCGGCCATGAACCCGCCAAACGTGACACCAGGCCTGAGCCGGCAATTAAAACCGGGCCCGTATCCGGGGCTTCTCCTGACGCCACACCGCCGGCTGATCACCCGGCCGCAACACCCGGTGGAAAACCCGTTGCACCTTCAACTCCACGTTCCGCCGTGCCCGCAGGCACACAACTTTACAACAAGGCCCTGGACCTGGAGGCAAGGGGCGAAACCCGCCAGGCTCAGGTCCTGTACCGGCAGGCCGTCGCGGTGGATCCAACGCTGCACCAGGCCCTGGTCAATCTGGCCAACCTGGTCTTCGTAAACCAGCATGACCAACACCAGGCCATCGAACTATACCGCCGGGCCCTGAAGTTGGAATCCAATAATCCGCGGGTTCACAATAACCTTGGAATTGTCTATCTTAAGCAAGGGGATATCGATGCGGCCAAGATGGAATTCGATCAGGCCATCACCCTAAATCCAGGCTATGCCGACGCCTACTACAATTCCGCCTGCCTGGCGGTGCAACAGAGCGACCTCCGGGAGGGGATGTCTTTGCTCCAAAAAGCCGCCTCCCTGGATCCCGAAGTAGCCAAATCGGCCCGAAATGATCCCGACCTGAAAAAACTGAGGGACTTACCCGAATTCAAGACCGTCGTCAATCCAACCCGATAACCGTCGAGGGGATATGAACATCAACATCTTAGTAAGTTTAATCGTTGCCTTGGTCATCTTTCAAGGATTTTCTCCTTTGCCGGACGCGACAGCGGCCAGAATGACTAAAGAGGCCAAGATCCCCGATTCCGAAACCTCCGGCCAGGCCGGCACGACTGATGCCCCAGGCGCCTTCAAAAGTTCGGCCGGGAAACAAGACTCTATGATCACCATGGACTTCAACAATGTGGATATCCGGCTCCTGGTTAAGTTCATCAGTAAAATCACCGGCAAAAACTTCGTCCTGGATAACAACGTCAAAGGTGAAGTGACCATTGTCTCCCCGACTAAAATCACCGTGGAAGAAGCCTACCGGGTATTTCTATCCGTTCTGGAAGTTAATGGATTTACCACCCTCCCGGCGGGCGGCGCCATCAAGATAGTCGCGGCTCGGGAAGCCCGGGAAAAGGACGTGGAGATCCGAACCCGGGACCATGGCCGGGCCGGTGAAGAAGACCGGATGATCACCCAGATCATTCCCTTGAAGCATACTGATGCCGAAGAAATCAAGAACCGGCTGGCCTCGCTCATCTCCCGGAACAGCTCTATTCTCTCCTATCCCCCGACCAATACGGTCATTGTGACCGATTATGCCTCCAATATCCGCCGTATCCTGGGCATTATCAAAGAAATCGACGTGGCCGGATTTGAATACGTATTAACCGTCATCCACCTGAAGCACGGGGAGTCCAAAGATATCGCCAAAGAGGTCAAGGAGGTGGCCGAACGGGGCATCAAGTCGGCCGGCAGTGTTTTTCGCGGCGCGACCCCAGCCGGCCAGACCACCTCGGTCCGGGTGATCGCGGACGAACGGACAAATTCCGTCATTATTATGGCCCCGCCTCAAGATACGCAAAGTTTAAAGGACCTGGTGGAAAGCCTGGACGCGAAAACGCCCAGGGGCCGGTCCAATATTCACGTGTTCTACCTTAAAAATGCAGTGGCCGAAGATATCGCCAAGGTTATAGCCGACTTGCCTGGAAAAGGCGAAGACCCCAAGAAAGCCAAGCCTCCGGTCATCTCCAAAGACGTCAAAGTCACCCCGGATAAGGCCACCAACTCGCTGGTTATTACCGCAACGCCGGAAGAATACGCCACCCTGTCCGAGGTTATCGGCAAGTTGGATATTCCCCGGTCCATGGTCTATGTGGAATGTCTGATCGTGGAGGTGAGCACTGATAAGAACCTCCAGTTGGGAGTGGAGTGGCTGGTGGGGAATGACTATAATGCCGGCGGGGGTAAAGGCTACTGGTTCGGCGGTTCCACGGCCGGTTCAACCGGGGCCATGGGCAGCCTCTTGGGCAATCTGGAATCAACCACCCCCAGTTTTCAGGCCCCGGCCGGGTTCGCCCTGGGGGTGCTGGGTAAGACCATCACCTACGGCGGAGTGACTTTCCCGTCATTGGGCGCCCTGGTTCAAGCAAACCAAAGCGACACGGATTTCAA
>JADFYA010000246.1:0-2633 GCA_015233285.1 Deltaproteobacteria bacterium
GATGCAGCGACCGGCTCTCCCGTGATTTACCTGATGAAGGAATGGTTCGATTACCGAAGCAATATGATCCAGACTCGCGATGGAACCGGCGAGAGTTTAGATGAAAAGAAAGCCATGGGTATCTATTTCCGCCTGTTTTTTACAGGAGTTTTGTTGCCTCCGCCGGTTCAGGAATCCAACACCTTCCGGATGAGCTTGGCTATGTTATGTGTCTCCAACGGTTTGAATACCAGCTCGCTCACCCCTACCGCCTTGGCCATTTCTTCATTGATGATTTCGCTGAATCCGGTACATAAGATAACGGGAGTATGAGGACGAAGGCGGATGACTTCTTGGGCCAACTTGTCTCCGGTCAGGCCGGGCATGGTCATATCGGTTATAACCAGGTCGATCCGGTCAGGATCAGCCGCAAAAATCTCTAATGCAGCCATACTGTCTGTCGCCGCGATGACCCGGTAGCCCAGGCGTTCAATCATTTTCCTACCCATTTTGACCAAACTTTCTTCATCGTCGACAAAGAGGATGGTCTCCGACCCTCGGGCCGGGGCGGAGTGGGATTCTTCCGCTGGTTCAGGCACGCTCCCAACTCGAGGCAAAAGGATATTGAAAGTGGAGCCGTTGCCCGGTTCGCTGGAGACGCTGATCTCGCCATCGTGACTCTTGACAATGCTATGAACCAGGGCCAACCCCATGCCCGTGCCTTTGCCCTTATCCTTAGTGGTGAAGAAGGGGTCAAAGATGCGGTCGATGATTCGGTGATCAATGCCATGGCCTGTGTCGCTGACCGTAAGTCTGACATAGGGCCCGGGACCCAAATTCACATGCCGGGACGCGGCCGCCGCATCAAGGTTGAATTCGGATAGTCCTATGGTCAATACACCGCCGGTTTCGGACATGGCCTGTCCGGCATTGGCGCAAAGATTCATCAAAACTTGATGAATTTGAGTTGGATCAGCGACTATGGCGGCATCTTTGTCTAAGATTATCGGGTTAATCAAGACACTGGAAGGCAGGAACGACCTGATTAGTTTGAGCGTTTCTTCCACGAGGGGAGCGATCTTGATCGGCTTCTTCTCCTGTTCGGTCCGGCGGCTAAAAGTTAGTATCTGCTTGATTAATTCCTTGGCTCTTTTGGCCGCTTTGAGGATCTCTTCCAAAAAATCGGGGTTGGTCTTACCCGCTTGAGCATCCTCTAAGGCCATTTCGGTATAGCCATAGATAGACCCAAGGATGTTGTTGAAATCATGGGCTATCCCGCCGGCCATCGTCCCCATGGCTTCCATCTTCGCGGCCTGGAACAATTGCTTTTCCAACCTGACCTCTTTGGTCACATCCCTTTCCACGGTCACGAAGTTTGTGACCTCTCCAGCCGCGTTCTTGACGGGAGAGATGCTGGCTTCCGTCTCGTAAATGCCGCCGTCTTTGGTCTGGTTGGTCAGGTGCCCTCTCCAGACCTGTCCCTGGGCGATGGTCCGCCACATGTCCCGGTAAAAGTTTCCGTCATGATTACCACTTTTGAGGATGCGCGAATGCCGGCCCATCACCTCTTCGTTGGTATAGCCGGTGATGTGTTGAAAGGCCGGGTTAGTATACTGGATATTCCCGTGTTTATCAGTAATAATTATGGATTCGGCCGCCTGTTCCACGGCCGTAGCCAGCCGCGTAAGTTCTTCCCGAGATCGTTTTTGCTCAGAGATGTCATTCAAAATACAGGCAAACTGACCTGGAATCGGCCGATAAACCTTGACTTCGTAATAGCGGCCGAGGTCACGGCTGAAATTGACGAAATGGATTGGTTCTCCGGTCAGGGCTGTTTTCCCGTAGGTCTCAATCCAAAATGGCTCCAGGTTAGGCAAGACCTCGAGTGCCGTCCGGCCAACAATGTCTTCGGCCTTAAGATCAGTCATCCGTTCAAACGCCGGATTAACCGCTAAAAATCGATAAGTTACCGGGTTACCTCGGGCATCGCAGATGATTTCGTTTAAGGAAAAGGCGTCCAACATCTGATCGAACAGCATTTTGTATTGTTCTTCTGAACGGTGATGTGCGGTAATATCCCGGCCGACACTCAGCACGCTGGCCACCTGCCCTTGGAAGTCAAATTCAGGGATGAGCCGCCAGTTGAAAACCGTTTTTCCTTTGGTCGTCTCAGACTCGAATATAGTTTCCAGGGGAGCACCGGTTTCAAAGACTGAAGGAATATGTTGTTCCCAGAACCGACATTGGGCTTCCGGGAGGCCCAGTTCCCGGTGAGTCCGGCCGATGAACTCTTCGGGTTTAGTCAAGACAAAGTCGGTCATGGATGGGCTGACATACAAATGGCCTCCAGACCGGTCGAATCTGGCGATAATGTCGGGAGTGTTTTCCAGCAGAAGACGATGTTGCTCTTCGCTTTCTCTCAGGGCTTTCTCAGCCTGATTTCTTTTTTCCACCATCTCGTTGGCGGATAGGGCCAGCATTTTGAACTCGTGGAAGTTCATCGCAGCCTGATCAATGGTCACCGAGGCATCAGCCGCGGCATTGAAGAAAGAGGTGAAAATATCAAAGCTCATCTTAGCTTTATAAGATATATATCTGGCCGTGAGATAGACGACCAGAAGTAATCCCATCAGGATAGCCACGACGTTGAGGAT
>JADFYA010000246.1:2694-3111 GCA_015233285.1 Deltaproteobacteria bacterium
GGTCAATTTCATCCACATATACACCGGAGCCGATCATCCACTCCCACTCCGGAATCCCCTTGACAAATGATATCTTGGGACAGGGTTTCAATTCACTGGGTTTGTTCCAGACGTAGTTGATGAATCCGCCTTCCGGCCTGGCCGCGGCCTTTCGCTCTTCTTGAGTCACCTTAACCCCGTTGGGATCAGTCAGATTCCAGAGATTGGCTCCGACCAGGTGCCACTGGGTATCATTCATCAAGGTGACGCCGTTGTAGCCGACCACAAAAATGTACCCATTCAATCCAAATCTGATTCTACCTATTCTATCAAGAACCTCTTTCTTGATATTTTCTTCCATGTCGTCTAAGTAGCCGCCGGTGCCGATGAACCAATCAAGTGGTTCAAAATATTTGACAAAGGTGATCTTAGGGAAAT
>JADFYA010000246.1:3223-3770 GCA_015233285.1 Deltaproteobacteria bacterium
GTCTTGCTGGGCGCTTAAATCCGTCCCCTCAAGCTCCGGTTTGTCTGGAAACAATTCCTCGATCCCCTTCATATTTCCGGCAAAGTAATAACCCTGTCCATCATCGAATCGAATGGGCCGGAGCGCGTCTTTGACCATCTTCTTGATTTCCGAATCATTTCTTATGGCCTTATTTTCATCATAGATGTTTTTGGCGATGGCTGCGGCCTCGTACGTTCTTCTTTTTATCTCTTGGTTTAGTTGTTCTCTTATCATCGACTTTTTATAATTGATGTAATCTATAACGGCTTCCACTTCCTTTTTTATTATGTTTTTTTGGGATTTAAGGTAGTCTTGTCTAAGTACCTCGGTATCTTCGTGGAATTTAGCATATAAATGAGAAATCCACAGACAGCCGATGATGCCCGTACATAGAACGAACGAGACCACTATGTATAATAAGAAGGCATTAGTAATACTAATATTTTTTCGCATCAACCCATCCTGGTTATATTCTTTTAATTCCGCGATAGAGTAATCCGCCTAATTCCAATACTTCAATAGCAGC
>JADFYA010000246.1:3824-5664 GCA_015233285.1 Deltaproteobacteria bacterium
GCCTGATTTCAATACGTCAACAGCAGCCAAACAGCGGAGGACGCAGTTTCTTCGGCTGCATCCTCCGCGTCATGCTTTTCCCGACGGCTTGGAGAAATCACTTTGCCGTTATCGATAAGTTTTCCCAAAATTGCGCATGGTTTCAGAACAATCCCAGCGGTCAAGGCGGACTTCGATGAAAGCCATGGAATCGGGCTGGGTCTTAGCCTTTTGCAGGGCTGCTTCCAGATCGCCCTCGGTTTCCACTACCACGCCCCATCCGCCCTGGAATATCTCCGGCAGCAAGTGGTATTTCCACATGTGCAGGTCATTATACGGTCCATCGTGGATATATCGCTCGATGGTGTAACCGTCGTTATTCATCAGAAAAATGATGGGATTGAGACCGTGCCGAACTATGGATGAGACCTCCTGGGCGGTCATCTGAAAGGCCCCGTCACCCACAAATACCACAGGCCGGCGGTGAGGGGCTGCCAGTTGGGCGCCCAGGGCGGCCGGGACGGAGTAGCCGATGGACAGGTAGAACGCCTGGCTGATATAGATAACATCATCGGGCAGGTACAAATCCATAGTGCTTAAATTGGAGTCACCGGCGCAGGAAATAACCACTTGACCGGATTCGAGAAAGTGACCGATCCGTTGATAGAAACGGCTGATGGTTATCTTTTCTTCCGGGACCGGCTGGTATTCTTCCTGCAACCGCTCGGAAGGATGGACCATGGCCTTGGGGTTGTGCTTTCCGGGAGCCAATTGGGCTTGCAGTCCGGTGATAAAATCCAGCAGACCGACCTGGGAATAAACATGATGTTTGATCCGGACGTTATCCGAATTGGCCATGATCATTCTGGACTGGTCGAGCCGGGCCGTCCCCAGACCCAAATGAATGTCGGTCATGATCGCACCCAGTCCCAAGAGGACATCGGCTCCTTCCACAGCCAGTTTCACCGAGTTACAGCAAAGGGCCCCAGCATAAATTCCCAAAAATTGAGGATGCCGTTCGGGAAGAACGGATTTGCCCAAAGGTGTGACGGCAAAAGGATACCCGGTGTGCTCAATTAGTTGCCGCAGTTCATCCTGTGACCCCATCCGATGATTTTCGACGCCGGCCAGGATAGCCGGGTTTTTTGCCTGGGCCAGCATGCTTACCGTTTCAGCCACGGCCTCGGCCAATGCTTCCGGGTCGCTGCCGATAGACACGTTTACGTGGAATGGTCCCGGCTCCGGGCAAGGTCGATCGACCATGTCCACCGGAATCTCCAGATACACCGGACGCCTGGTTCGGAGACAAACGGCGATGGTCTCATCGATCTGCTGGGGCGCCCGTTCAGGGTTGATCAGGATGGCTGAGGCCGCGGTGACATGTTCGTAAACCCGAAGCTGTAAGTTTAAGTCGCCAATGGTATGATGCAACAGATGGGGATGCCGGTATTCGGCCACCTTGGGGCTCCCGCTGATGACGATTACCGGGAGACGTTCGGCATAGGCCCCCATGACGGCATTAAGTAGACTAAAGCCGCCCACCCCGTAGGTGACGCACACCCCGCCCACTCCGTTAATCCGGGCATAGGCATCGGCCGCGTATCCGGCATTCAACTCATTACAGGTGCAAATGACCTTCATGCTGCTCGCTTCTAAACAGTCAAAGAATTGAAGTACATAATCGCCGGGAACGCCGAAAATGTGCTTTAATCCCACCTGCTCCAGTCGTTTGGTCAGGTACTTGCCGATAGTGCTGGTATTTTCCTGGGACATAGGAGACCTCGATTTCGGGTTACGGGTTACGGGTTAATGTCATTAAGTTAAGATTTCCGGTTTGGTTTTCGCATCACCCAGGGTGGCG
>JADFYA010000247.1 GCA_015233285.1 Deltaproteobacteria bacterium
ATAGTCGCCACCCCTACCCAGGGCGTTGCCCTGGGCTAACCTAGAGCGCCCTTTCAGGGCTTCATCGGAATTAACCATTTATTAGAATAGGATCCGATGACCCTACCCTTAAGTCAATGACATTGGGTTGCTTGTTGCCGGTTGCTCGTCATGGCTGACCTGGTTCCGTCGTTTCTGCTTGGGTTGGTAATGCACAAAGCAGGTCGAAACATTATCGGGTCAAATGAGCTAACTACAATTATTGTTACTGTTTTAACAAGCAACAAGTAACATGTTTTTCAGGCAAAGAACTTCGACGTTATGCCGGGTTTGACCTGAGCTTTAATCCGAATATTCTTGCCGGTGGTATAGAAATTTCGGACGATATTGAATTCCATATCCTCCACCAGTTCCATGTCGATTTTTTCTTCCAGCGCCCCCATCCGCCTGGCCCGTTTGGTCAGCAGATCAAAGGCGACTCGGATGGCGTCCTTCTTGGTGAAGTTGGACGAAACGTTCTCCCGGAGCTGTTCTTCCGGACAGTAGAGGACTTCCCTTTCCGTGTCGACGTTCAGGGTAATTTCGGTGGTGGTTCGGGCGATTCCGGCCCCCACCGCATTTGCCACGTCGTAATGTTCGGGTACGGTGGTCGCGGTTCGGAATAGCTCTCGCAACCGGGGCGCCAGGTGTGGAGCCGGTCCTCCGATGATAATGATCTTCCTGGGGCGGATGACTTTGCCTTCCAGAAATTCATGAATGGTATAAACTGGTTGGCTGTTAATTTGTTTGATCACGATATTGACTTCGTTCACGATGTTGCGGCAGGTGGTGTTAACTATCAGTTCCGCGGCATACTCGACCCGAACCTTCAATATTTCCGCCAACCCGGTAATCCCGGCGACCGCCCGATCGTGATCTCCGATCTTGACCAATCCCATGACCACCATGGCATCCGTGGGCGTAGGTTGAGGTCCGCCAAAAGCCCTGGCCGGTCCCGCCCGATCCGGGCCAATGGTCACCTTACCCATGTTGATCCGGACACAACTATCCCCACCAATTCCCACTGATTTACTATACAAAGCCCGAATCAAAGTCTTATAAGGCCCCAGGGTGATACCCAGAGGTTCCAACAAAGGCACCCCATCGGCCAATACGGCAATATCGGTAGTTGTGCCTCCGATGTCCAGGACTACGGCTTCTTCCTCAGTATTGGCTAACCCCAGCACGCCCATAACCGACGCGGCCGGCCCGGACAGGATGGTCTGGGCAGAGTAGTCAAGTGACTGATGCAGCCCCATGGTCCCGCCGTCGGCTTTAAGGATATATATGGGCGCCGTAATCTTCCGGCTGGCCAGAGACCGGTCCACTGCGTCAAAGAACATTTTGTGGGTCCGGTAAATCGCGGCGTTCAGGTAGGTGGTGATCATCCGTCGGGGAAAATTGAGATTGCCGGAAACGGTGTGCCCAGTGGCGATATATTGAAAGCCATCGCCCAGCGCTTTTTTTATGTCTAATTCATGGGTGGGATTCCGGGTGGAGAACTTGCCCGCCACTCCCAAACAGGTCAGGTAATTTTCATGTATTTCACGAGCGATAGACCGTATTTCTTCAGGATTAATAGGTTGAATTTCCCGGCCCCGATGATCAATCCCTCCCTTGACCACATAGTAGTCTCTGGTGGGGAGGAAATTAGTCGGGTCAAGTCCTGGGCCGGCTGAGATGATCAGCGCGGCAGGGTCCTCTTTGCCCTGGACCACGGAATTGGTGGCCAGCGTGGTCGAAAAAACGATCCGGGCCAGGTCCGCGACATCAACCCCGTCCAAGACCTGGTCTAAGGCCCCCATCACGCTGGAATAGAGATCTTTGTAATCAGTCCTGACCTTGGCGTGGTTGGCCACCTGTCCATGTGAAATCAGGGCGGCGTCGGTGTGGGTTCCTCCGACGTCAAGTCCGATGATCATCGAGCCCATGTTTTTGAGCCTTTGGCTAAAGAGTGATTATCTCCAGAAACCGGCGGCTTTGCCTAATTCGTCCTGGATCCTGAGAAGCCGGTTGTACTTGCATATACGTTCGGATCGCGATAGAGAGCCAGTCTTGATTTGCCCGCAACCACAAGCCACGGCCAGGTCGGCGATAAATGGATCTTCGGTCTCACCGGAACGATGGGACACAACGGCATTGTATCCGGATCGTAAGGCCAGATAGATGGCCTCCAGGGTTTCAGTGACCGTGCCGATTTGGTTCAGCTTGATCAACACCGAATTGGCCACCCCGTCATTGATACCTTTTTGGATCCGTTCAGTATTGGTCACGAAAAGGTCGTCTCCCACCAGTTGAATTTTTCCACCCAATCTTTCGGTCAATTCTTTCCAGCCGGACCAGTCGTCTTCGGCCAAACCGTCTTCGATGGATACGATGGGATACTTTTTCGTCCAAGATTCATACAAATCGACCATCTCGCCGGCCGAACGTTTACTTTTGTCAGACCAGCGGAACACGTAGGAACCTTGGTCGTAAAATTCGCTGGCCGCTACATCGAGAGCTAAGACGATATCATCGTTTGGCTTATAACCGGCTTTGGTGACGGCCTCCAAGATGACTTCGATGGCTTCTTCGTTTGATTTCAAGTTTGGGGCAAAACCGCCTTCGTCGCCTACGGACGTGTTCAACCCCTTGGCCGACAATACTTTCTTTAAGGCATGAAAAACCTCCGCCCCCATCCGCAAAGACTCGGAGAACTGGTCCGCCCCCACCGGAATAATCATAAACTCCTGGACATCGACGTTGTTATCCGAGTGACTGCCGCCGTTCAAAATATTCATCATGGGCATGGGCAACATGTCAGCCTTGACGCCGCCCAGATACCGGTACAGGGGAATACCCAGGTACTCTGCAGATACACGGGCCATAGCCATAGAGACGGCCAAAATGGCATTGGCTCCGAGTTTGCTTTTATTCTCCGTCCCGTCCATCTCCATCATCGTCCGGTCGATAAGAGATTGATCCAGGGCGTGCATTCCGGCCAAATTGGGGGCGATCACTTTTTCGATATTCTCGACTGCCTTGAGGACCCCTTTTCCTCCGTAACGTTTGGAATCGCCGTCACGCAATTCTAAGGCCTCGTGGGTGCCGGTGGAGGCCCCGGAAGGGACGGCGGCATGGCCGATAAAGCCTGATTCTAAAATAACGGTTGCCTCTACCGTCGGGTTGCCCCGTGAATCTAATATTTCTCTGGCCTGAATGGCCTCTATAATCGCCATAGTCAATCTCTCCGGTTATGCTTAATCAGGTTAAAAACCAAGTTGACGCCGATTTCGATGTTGGATGGAGTCCGTTGAAATTGGGTATTTTTACGATTGAAAAACATTTTTGTCAACGAATTAATTATCCTAGAAAATTGCTCGGATACAAGAAGATCGAAGGTAGCTTTTGAAAAAGCCTGACCCGTAGTTCATCCAGAAAAAAGAAAGGACGCAGAGATTTTTCAACAGTTGAATATGGCGATTTATATGAGCACGTTAGCGCTGTGATAAATCGACATGTTCTTTTGTGACCTCTGCGTCCTCAGGTAATGTCTTTTTCAAAAGATAGAACCCGGCATTAGATTATAATAAGGTGTTTTTCCCCTCCGGGAGAGGATGACAGCCTGGCGAATCCTCCAGAACCGGTGGTGTGGCGCCTTCTTCCTCCGTAGGGTTTTTCCTCATCATGGCGATAGTCAAGATCGGCCCGTGAATGATATAGCAGGCCATGATCAGAAAGAGGAACAAAGTCGGTTTGAGGGCCATCAAGATAAGCAGCAGCACTGCCGCGACGAGCAGGTTGAACGACTTCCGGTTGATCAGGCTCAGGTCCTTAAAACTGAAATACTTCAGATTACTCACCATCAGGAATGACAAGACGTAGATCATAGCCAAGATGGCCCAGCCGTAACTCCCTCCCTCGGTCCATCCCAGGAGCATGCAGAACAGGACCGTGGCCGCGACCATCACCGCCGCGGCGGGAATGGGTAAGCCGGTAAAAAAACGCTTATCCCCCGTGCCCACCTGGACATTGAATCGGGCCAGGCGCAAGGCCCCGCAGGCTACAAACAAAAATGCGGCCAACCAACCGAGCCGGCCGTAAGGGGTTAAGGCCCAGAGGAAAGCCAGCACACTTGGGGCCACCCCAAAGGAGACCAGGTCGGCCAATGAGTCGTACTGCACTCCGAACCCCGAGGTTGTGTTGGTTAACCGGGCCAGCCGCCCATCGAGGCCGTCACAGATCATGGCGATCATGATGGCCACCGCGGCGTGAGTAAATTCTCCGTTGATAGAAGACACAATGGCAAAAAAGCCGCAGAACATGCTGGCCGTGGTCACCAGGTTGGGCAACACGTAGATGCCTCTGCCCCGTTTATTCCTGGGCCGCCGTTTCCTTTTCTTTATTTTCATTTAAATACCCCAGTATGGTCTCACCCGCCGTAACTCGCCGGCCAGAGACGGCCACCACTCTGCTATCCTGGGGAAGATATACCTCCAGCCGGGACCCAAAGCGAATCAGGCCGATGCGTTGGCCCTTAGTCACCTGATCCCCTGCCCTAAGATAACAGACAATGCGCCGGGCGATTAATCCCGCCACCTGGACGGCGATCACCTGCCGTTCCTGCTCGTCAACCAGGACCACGGTGTTTCTTTCGTTTTCCTCGGAAGCCTTGTCGAGATCCGCCGAAAGAAATTTCCCAGGGTGGTATCGGATCTCCCGGACCCGTCCCGCAATGGGCGCCCGATTAACGTGTACATTAAAAACATTCATAAAAATGCTGATCCTGATCGTCCCTGGGAACCTGGCATCAGGCCCGACATAGATGACCTTGCCGTCGGCCGGTGATATCACCGCGGTCGGATCGGCCGGGGTATGACGTTCCGGGTCACGAAAAAACCACCCGCAAAACCCGGAGACCAGCAACCAGAACACCGCCAGGCAGCTCCAACCGGCCAGGGCGGAAAGATAACCCAGGCCCAGCCCGATAAAAATAAAAGGATAACCCTCCCGAGCTAGGGGCACTGCCGTAACCATGCGCAGGCATGTTGCCCCGATGGTTGCCTCTGATCTGTTTTTTGACCAGGATTTGGACCCGTCCTGATGACGATGATGACATTTGTTGTTCAATTTCTTCTCCACCTTGGATATGGCCGCCCGCGCCGTTAAGCCGCCGGCATCTATATCCAGCCTTAATTATATGCTACCATAGCATGATATCACAATTTGTCGACAAAAGAAAGACTTTTTTGTCACCTAACTCAGGACAAAGGCATGAATTATTCTTTTGTATCATGGTTATCGTATTGAATAAAGGCTCTTCGCTATTTCAAATGGGTAGCCCTAAAGGCTCTGGCCCAGGGGCGCAAAATTTACCACTATTATCCCAATATCTGTTGTGCTATAAGAAAGCGGGAATGTTGCGCCACCCATCCCTGGTTTTGGTCCCTGGAACGGCGCTCAGGTTGCGCTCCCGCATGATCCTATCCTCCGTCCAGGCTAATTTCCTTCAGGCGTAGTCCCAAGTAAGAATTAAGGACAACAAAATGGACGATCGGATGTTATTCCAGTTAGCTTTAGGCCTTGTACCTCCGTGGATGGTAAAGGACTGTTCGTTTGAATTTGA
>JADFYA010000248.1 GCA_015233285.1 Deltaproteobacteria bacterium
ACCGTTTTGCCGATATTATCCGTGTTCTTTTTAGTATTTAATATCATTGAAGACGTTGGCTACTTGCCGAACCTATCCGTGCTGACAAAGAGGCTTTTGATGCTGGCCAGGGCCGGGGCGCCCACCACTCCCCGAATGATCACTTCTTCGGTCACTCCTTCCTTGACCATGGCGATCAAATGCCGGAGCAGGTCTTTAGCCACATTTTTGGCCTTGTCGTATTCAGCCGGGTTCTTCTCGGGAGCATCCGAATATTTTAGGCAACCTCTGTCAAAAGGCTTATACAGATCCAGGGACAGCCGATGCCGCTGAGCCTCTTCTCCAAAGACAATTTCCTTACCCAGCAGTTTCTTTGAAACCGCGTCCTTGGGAAAACCTACATAACTCGCGATAAACGTTCTTATCCCGTTGTCACAGGCTATCACGCTCCGTGATGTTCCTAAGTCAATTCCTACACTTAACACCTTCGGGGTGTCCATTATATTTTTTCTCCATAAAGTATGGAAGGTTTATTATCCAGCCTGTTCCCATAAGAGTTTATTGGATTCCATAATGGCCCGGAGGACACCCCGCCGGCGGTCATCGAGTTTTGCCTCTTTCAGGGCCACCGGTAATTGTTTGGTCGGGACGAAACCTCGTTTTTCCAATAAAGACATTCTTTCCTCTACCTTGGCCAGGCGTTCCTCCAGGCTTTCCCATCTGTCTTCGTCTATATTCAGGCGTTCTTCCACCTGTTCCAATCTTTCTTCGTGGCGGCCCTTTCGGCTGACAACGCGTTTGGCCTTGTCTTTGATAAACACGAAAGGTCGGGCCAGGGTGACGACTACCGGTTGAGTTGCCCTGGTCAATTGGCCGAGAGTGGCTCTCCCGCCTCTCTTGACCAAATTAAGCGAAAGCAGGCCGGCATATTCCATGGTGGCGCAAGTGTATTTTCCGGCTTCGCTAACGGAATCCCAACTATCTGATATTATCTTCACAACTGTTGCCTCCAAAGTTGGCCATGTCGCTTGCGTCCGACCTGCAACCATTTTAGAGCAAGGTCACAAGGGTCCAATGTAATGCCCCGCCAATGGCGAATGTACTCATTAGGATCAGGAAAATCATCATTAAAGTGTGTTTCCCGCCCACTTCTTTGGCCATAGCCATGATGTTGGCAAAACACGGGACCACCATGGTGGTGACGGTGACGGCCACGATACATTGTACGTAGTCCAACTGACCTTTCTTGACCAGGTTGATCATCACTCCAGCCGCGGCTTCGTGCCTGACCAGACAGAGAAGAATGGCATCCGTCATGGCGCTCGGCAAACCCAACAATCCTTCAACCAAAGGGCTCACCAGTCTCTTGGTGATGGTTAAGATGCCCAGTTTGTCAATAACAAATAAGCCGAGAGCGGCCCAAATAAAAACCAGCAGCGATTCCTTAAGAAACCAATAAAGCCGATAATAGGTCTTCTTCAACACCGCCTTGGGGTTGGGCCAGCGGATGGCGGTTAGTTCTTGGATAAAGGCCAGACCTTGTTCCGGTTTAGCCAACATTTTGTTCAAGGTCATTCCGGCGATTAGCTCAACTATTATCAGCACGGAGAAAACAATGACGAAGGCGCTTAGGCCGATTCTCCCCAAGATGCTCATGTTCAGACCCATCTGGGCCGCGCAGGGAATAGCAAAGGCGATCAAATAAACGGCGATATACTTTTCTTTCTTAGACCTCAGCGTCTTGGTGGACAACGTGGCCACTGTCTTGCAACCAAATCCCAGAATCAGAGGGATAATGGCGCTGCCGCTCAACCCCAGTTTTTCCAAAAGCCTCTTTGTCAGCACGGATAGGTTCGGCAAGTAGCCAACGTCTTCAATGATATTAAATACTAAAAAGAACACGGATAATATCGGCAAAACGGTCAGCACGGCATTGGCCAGTCCCATTGACAGGATGCCGTATTCCCCGATAAAAAAATCATGCCAAAAACCTGCCGGAATCATCCCGCCGACCATGGACTCCACGGGGACCCACAACACGTTGTTCATCCATTCAGAGATGGCATTAGCGACGTTGACCACCACGTAAAACATACAATACAATATTGCCAGCAAAATAGGAACACCGAACACTGGATGGCGGCTTAGCCGGCCAAAAGTTTGAGCAAACCGGTTGGACCGGGGCTGGATCTTCCGGGTGACCTCTTCCGCCACCTGATCCAACCACCGGCTTCGCTGCCGGTTAATCATCCGGTTGATGTTCGGCCCTAAATGACCCCTGATAAGCTTTACCTGATGCAGCAGAACGCCGGCCGTAGCTTGGCCGTATGTGTTCTTTACGTAATCTAAAATAAAAGGGTCGTTAAGCAGAACCAAGAGAGAGATGGTCCGCTGATACGGAGCCTCAGGCGGCAGTCCCGAACCTATTGCCGCCAGCCAGGTTTCTATCTTCTCCCCAAGTGGCGTTAAGATTGGGGCTCCGCCATGTTCTACCCGACCGACGGCTTCCTTCAATTCAGCCGTACCCCGGCTCTGGACGGCCACTGAAGCCACGACCGGGACGCCCAGCAACCGGGACAAAACGTCAGGGTCGATCGAGATGCCTTTCCGGGCTATCTCGTCCATGGAATTCAAGGAAATGACCAGGGGAATGCCCAGGGTCAGCAAGTGCGCGGTCAGGGTCAGCGATTGTTTGAGTTGGCCGGCATCAATGCACTGGACCAGAATATTTATGTCCCCCGACAGAATCAAAGCCCGAACCGCCAGCTCCTCTTCCGAAGGGTTATACAGGCTGTGGAGCCCCGGGGCGTCAATCACTTCGTAGTCTTGCCCGGCTATCCGACACCGGGATCTCTTAATCTCCACCGTGGTCAAAGGAGAATTGGCCACCACCGAATAGTCACCGGTGAGGTTGTTGAACACCTGGCTTTTACCCGTATTCGGCAGTCCAACCAACAGAACTTTCTTCATTTGTTGCTAACCTCTTGACATGTTCATAGGTTGGATTTATGCTTCATCAAGTTTGAATACCGCCGCCGGTAATATCCGGATTTGCTCCGACCGCCGGAACTTAGAAGGACCATGAGGTAATTATGCCCTATCAGATTAGCCAGGACTGTGTCGGATGTGGGTCTTGCGCCAAGAAGTGCCCGGCTGATGCAATTTCCGGTCAGATCAAAGTTCGCTTCGACATCGACCCTTTCCTGTGTACTGAATGCGGCACCTGCTTTAACACCTGCCCTAAGGCCGCGATTTTAGACCCCCAGGGGAATCGCGCCGTCAAGAAGGGAAAAAAGCAAGATTTCAAAGCCCGGATCAATCCCGAAATCTGTGCCTGTTGTCGGCTTTGCTATCTCAATTGCCCCCAAGAAGGAATCAGGGTGATCAAGAAAAGCCTTTTTGCCACCGGTTATTGCGAAGTTGACACAAATATCTGTGTCGGTTGCGGACAATGTACCCAGCTTTGCATCACCGGGGCTATCGAGTTAAGTTGAAATATTTTCTTTATCCGCGATGTGGAAATAGTAGCCACAGTTAGAGCAATAACTGATTGGCTGCCGGACCGTGACCATGTATATCCCGGCGACCAGCAGGGGAAATCCGACGATGGGTCCCAGGAGAAAGAGGCTGCAAAAGACACCTAATCCCATCAAAATATATGGCCATTTACCCTGGTATTTCTTGACCTGGGTCACTTCCATCCGGGTTTGACACTGGGGACAATTCACAGAGTCACCCATCATTCCTCCCTTGATTAAACAGCCTCTTTCTTCAGAATTTTCTTTCTCTGGATCTTCTTCACGCCCCAGGACAAACCAATGGCCCCACCAACCACGCCGGCAATCTTAGTTACCGCCCCGGCCAGAACCACCTCAGCAGCACTGGCCACCACCGCGATGGAGGCCACTCCGGCCAACAGTCCCAGCCCGCCGCCAATGAGCAATTTGCTGCCGACATCAACATAATCGGACATGCCGACCTTGGGCCTGACTTCATCAAACAGGTCCAGATCAAAATCATCCGCGTCTTTTCTGGCCACTTTCTTTTTATCTTTTTTCAAGCGGATGGACTTTTTGGCTTCTTCGTAGGTCTCGAGTTGCTCTTCCACTTCATTACTCCTTCGAATATGTTGGGACCAGGATAAGTCTCTTTTTCGTTGGTTTGGTCTCGGATCTGTCTTTTTCCTTGGGCTTGCGGCCCACATTGAACCCTACCCCGGCCAGGCTGCCGCCGGTAAAGGCCTTAACGGCCAGGGCATGACCCAGGATCGCCTTTAAGCCCAACAAAGGAAGCGCGGCCAAACCGGCCAGAGTGACCGCGGCCCCAATCCCGGCTCCGATGGCCGCATTCCGACCCAGATGGCTATAAGGATCCGCCATCCCGCACGATGCTTCTGCACCGGCCGCCTTCCTCATATGGAGTTTGCAGAAGTTCTGGCTATAGCCTCGATATTGACACCTATCGCACCTTGACTTCTTTTTCATGACGTTACTCCCCTTAGCCGTCGATTTCCGCCGGCTTGAACTGCACCCAGACTCTTTCCAATTCCTTGTTCGCCCCCAGCAACGTCTTCTTAACCCGGCGGGCGATTTTTTGACCTTCACTGATGGTCTTCCCTGGGTCAATAAGAATATCCAGTTCCACCCAGATCTTCCGGCCGACAAGACGTGTCCTTAGTTCCGCAATCCCTTCGACGTCGGAAATCCCTTCCACAATTTCATGAATCTCCCGGCCGTAATCATCGTTGGCCGAATGATCCATAAGGGCCTTAGCTGACTGATAAAGGATCTTAAAGCTAACCCTGACGATAACCACCACCACGAGCAGAGCGGCAATGGGATCAAGGCGGTAACAACCCATCTGGGCGCCCAAAACGCCGATGATCACTGCCATGGAAGAAAAAGAGTTGGCCCGGTTGGCCCAGGCATTGGCCATAATGGTTTGGCTTCTTAATTCATTACCGGCGCACTGCATAAACCGGAAAAGTATCTCATTAGCTCCGATGGAGACCAGGCCCATGAGCAAAGCGGATAGATGAGGCGGAGCGGTCGGGACTTTCATCAAGTGTTCGATGGAGACGATCAATATGGCAATGGCTCCGGCCAGGATCAAGAGGCTGGTAAATGCCGCGGCCAGAAACTCCACTTTCCCATATCCAAACGGAAACTCAATGGTGGTCTCCCGTTTGCTGACCTTGTGGCTAACCAATATGGCCACGGCCGAGATGAGATTTGCGGCCGAATGAAGACTATCGGCAATGCAGGCCCAGCTCCCGCTGACCAATCCGACCAATATTTTTAGTGAGACCAGGAGCAGGTTCGTTCCGATACCCGCCCAGGCGACCCTCGTCCCACATCTTTCGCATTTTTTGTCTTGCATAGATCGATTACAATCCCTCTTCATCAAAGATTGCGGCTTTTTTGCGGACGCTGTCACTTTTATGGTTCAAAACTATCCGCAACTGTTTTCTGAGTTTTTCTTCTCTTCTAATGCCGGCACAATGCCTGATCAGGTATCCGAAGACTCCGGCTGTGGCGACCAGATAGGTCATTCGAATAGCAATGGGTTTTCCCCACAAGCCATAGACCGGGACATGGTCGAAGTTCTGGAGCCCAAACAG
>JADFYA010000249.1:0-430 GCA_015233285.1 Deltaproteobacteria bacterium
TGATAAAGAATGAATACCCGGAATTTGGCGGCGACTTTGAGGTAATTCACTACACCGAACTTCTGGCCGATCTTCTGGATCAGGGCAAGCTGAAGCTGCCGAACCAGGTGGCGGGCAAGGTGGCCTATCATGATCCCTGCTATCTGGGCCGGCACAGTGACATCTATGACGCCCCCAGAAAGCTGCTCCAGGCTATTCCGGGGCTGGAACTGGTCAGCCTGCCTAGAGAAAAGAAAAACAGTCATTGCTGCGGCGGCGGCGGCGGCAGATTATGGATGGAGACCCTGCCGGAACAACGTTTTTCCGACTACCGGGTCGTGGAAGCCGTGAATACCGGGGCGAACACCCTGGCTACGTCTTGCCCTTATTGTGTGACCATGCTTGAGGATAGCCGGAGAAGTACCAATAAAGAAGACGTTATTGCCGTTAA
>JADFYA010000249.1:511-5549 GCA_015233285.1 Deltaproteobacteria bacterium
AACGCAGAGGACGCGTGAATAAGGGAGGGAGCGCCGAGGTTTTTTGAACTTGGTGAGTATCCTTAACTAAAAGAAAATTTCCGCGTCCTTTGCGTTATGCTTTTTGATCGGGAATGCTGAAAATAAAGCTCGACCCCCGACCCAGACTTGACTGACACCAAATGCGCCCCCCATGGCGCTGGACCAGCGTTCTGACATAGGAGAGTCCCATCCCTTCCCCAGGGACATCCTGGTCGCCCACCCGTCGAAAGATCTCAAACACCTTGTCTAAATTTTCCGCGGCGATCCCCCGGCCATTATCTCTGATGCAAAATATCGTCCGGCCGTCAGCCCGGTCGGCCTGAATCTTGATTTCGCCGGGCCGATTCGGGACCAGGTATTTTATGGCGTTATCTATGATGTTACTGATGATTTGCTCCATGGCCATGCGGTCGGCAACTATCTCAGGCAGCGGCGGCAGACTGACCTTAATCGTTTTTTCTTCCAGACGATGGGCGAAGCTCTTCAACACCTCCGTGACCAGGCCGGTCATAGCCAGTTTCTCCAGGCTGAGCTCAATGTGCCCCAGTCGGGATAGGTTCAAAATGGCTTTGATCAGCCTGCCCATCCGGGTAGTTGAAGCATCGATAAACTCTAATGCCTCAGGGATGTCCTGTTCGAGCGCGGCGGTAACTTCAGTTCTGGTTGGCTCATCCAGGCCCGGCAGCAACGCCGGACAGGCGGTTCGAACGATACCGACGGCCCGCTGGAGTTCCGCCGCAAATCCCTTCAGGTTGATCAGCGGGGCGCGTAAATCATGAGATACGGCGTAGGCCAAAGATTTGAGTTCCTCGTTAACCTCCATCAATTCCGCGGTTCGTTCCTGGACGCGGATCTCCAATTTATCATGCGCTTCTTGTAAGGCTGCCTCCATTTTCTTGCGGGTGGTGATGTCACGGAGATCGACCACCATTCCGACAAGTTCCCCGGTATGATCCCGATAGGCCGCGGCACTGGCGAGAACATCAAGCAAGCGTCCATCTTTAGTGTAACGGCGGGTTTCAAATCGGGTCAGTCCCTCCCGCAACGCCCGGGTAATGGCTTTTTGGGTATCCTCCCGGTTCTCTCCAGGAACGTAATCGATCGACCGGCCCAGAACTTCCTCGGCGGTCCAACCAAAGACCCGGGTGAAGGCCGGATTGACATAAGTTACTCCGCCATCCATGCCGTAAACCACAATGGGGTCCGGGGCCGCCTCCATGACCGACCGGTACTTGTCCTCACTAATCTGGAGAGCTGCCAACGCCTGTTGTCTTTCGGTGATATCGATCCCGACGCCAAAGACATAGTCCAGGTCGCCATTGGCCATTAGGGCCTGGCTGCTATGCCATTCGACCAGGAGTTCACGGCCGTCTTTGGTTAACAGGTGATTTTGGCTGTAGATGGATTTCCGGGAGGTGCTCAATTTTTGAAAAGAGCCGGCCACCTTTTCCCGTTCATATTCCGGGACCAGGGTGGTCAGATAATCCCGCTGCAAAATTTCTTCTAAACTGTAGCCCAGGGCTTTCAACATGGCATCATTTAATAACAATATTTCTCCAGACGCACTGACCGCGGCAAAAAAGGCCGGGGAGGTTTGGATCAAGCTTTTGATGAAATCCCTTTCCTGACGTAGCTCCTGCTCAGCCGACTTCCTCTCGGTGATATCCCGGATTACGGCCAGCATCCGGGCCCGGCCGCCGATGGAAGCCCGTTTAAGATTTATTTCGACCCAGAAGGTCCGGCCGTTTTTTGTCTTGGCCGGCCATTCGAATAATTGCGGCTCGCCATGGAAGGCTTTCCGGGCATAATCACGTAGACGCTGGTTTGTATGAGGTGGTTGATCAACATGAAATACCATGGAATTAAGCCCCTTGGCTTCAGGTTGAGTGTATCCGAACATTTCCCCTAGCTTGCTGTTGACGTCAAGCACGGTTCCGGTTTTGTAATCCAGCACGGCAATCGCATCATTGACCGCGTCAAAGATGGCCCGGTAGTTTTCCTCCGAAGTCCGGACGGCCGCCTCCATTTGTTTTGGTCCGCTCATATCCCGCATGGTCACCACGATCCCCTGGCGGCGGCCGGATGAATCCCGATAGGCCGCGGCGCTCAGGCTAACGGGAATAATTCTTCCCTCTTTGTCCCGGCGCCGGGTTTCAAAACAAGGACAGCGGCCTTCTTTAAGCAGAATGTGAACGGCCCGGTCAGTCACCGGGCTTTCTTCCTGGGGCACAAAATCAATTCTTTGACCCATCACTTCGGCGGAAGTCCAGCCAAAAACTATAGTGAAGGCCGGATTTATCAAGATGATTTTACCATGGCGGTTATAGACGGCGATCGGGTCGGGAGATGCCTCCAACACAGATCGATACTTATCTTCACTTTCTTTCAACGCCGCTTCGGTCCGCCGCCGCCGCAGGAGTTGCCACATCCCCTCCAGCAGCAAGATCAGTTGCCGGACGTCGGATTCAAGATAATCCTTACGTTTGTTGACCAAACCGGCTACGGCGGCCAGTTGCGTACCTTCAAACACGGGGATGCTTAAGTGCCGCGTGACCGGTTCCTGCCCACCGGAGTGTCCGCCTTTAGCATGCAGGGGCGCGGGCAAGTCATTCAAAACAACCGGCCTTCGGAGACGGGCGGTTTCCCGCCACAGCCCCATTTGTTCCACTCGATGGGGAGCCGGCCCGCCCGAAACTCTTTCTCGACTCATCACAATCTTTGACCGGCCATGGAAAGTTTGAACTTTTCCTTCTTGGTCTAAGAAGCAGATATAGCCCACCTGGCTGTTCGTCAGCTTGATTCCTTCTTCCAGCGTAAAATCAACCAATTGTTCAACTGAGGCGTCGACCATCTGGTTAATCCGGAGAAGGGCCTTTAGCCGGGATTCATCCATTCGGAAAGATGATTCAACCAGCCGGTCATGCGCGATTTTGCCTTCTAGAAGTTGATTTAGCTCGTCTAATTCGATGCGGGTCGATTCTAATTCCAACATAGTATTTTCGAGTTCGGTTTCGGGCCTGTCGCGTCTGTCCATTATGCCTGCTCCGGTATTCATAAACATATAGTAGGCCGCTTTAGAATCTCTGGGCGCACTGCGAAAGCTACACAGCCTCTTGTCGGCATTTTTTAACCTGGTGAATTACAGATCAAATTACCTAACGCTAGCCTGACCTCCATGTCATTGGCTTTCACCCGGCACCGGGAAATATAATACACGTCTTCCGTGGGTTCAAGCACAAACCAATGGAATCGTTAATTCCTCTCCTGAATCGAATATATCATCAGCCTGTCTGCCGTTTTGGTTTTGATGCGATTACAAGGACGGCAATGACGATAATCACTTGACACTATCTCAAAACCACCCTAAGTTGTCAAAGTTGATATCAGATCACCAGTTCGAGGTCGGCGGTATGCGATAGGGAAGCGGCCCGGCCCGGCATCATGCCGCGCTTTTCCGACCTATTACAATTTTAACTGCAAATTATAGGAGTTATGGGTGATGACAACTGATATTTCCAAAAAGGCCACTATCTTGGCCATAAGATGGACCCTTGGGGTAATGCTGGTCTGTCTGGTGGCCATGTCGCCCCGCCCGGCTTGTGCGGTTGACCCGGTCAAGAAGTTTAGCGAGAGTATGACGCGAGTGGAATATTCCCTGGGAAAACGGGATAAGATACTCGACAAAGCCCGCCGCGAATTACCAGAGTCGAAAGAAGAAATTAAAAACTGGATGCACCGGATGGACAAGCGTTATGACGGGTTGTTACTAATTTATCGAATCACGCCGCTCCACCCGACGGTCAGGACCGATGTTTTCCGAGCCGTAGACTATTTCAAATACCACGCCGAGGATTTGTTGCTGCCCCTCCAAAACTTGACGCAGACTTTCCCGGAAGACGAACTGTTCATTTCTGAAGCCACTGAAAAGCTGCATAATATTAAAGTCGAATATGAAACGGTCCTGCCGGAAAACGCTAAACAAGAGATAGACAAGATTATACAAAGATTGGTGATAATGAAGTCCGGCTATGCCGAGGTGTCGAAAGATATTGCCGGGCAGAAAAAAATTGTGCATGATTTTATCGCAAATATTGAACAAAAGCAAACTGATCTAAGTAAAAGGTTCCAAGACGCCATGCGGCGAAATATTCTCCATAGATCGCTCTCAGTGGTGAATCCGATGTCATGGGGCCACCATCTTGATGAGGCCCATGGCTGGCAGCTTGGTTTTTTGTACATCCTGATGGAACTTTACTGTTATGAATATGTGCCCTTTTCCGAACTCATATCTGCGGCCGGATTTATGGCCCTGGTCTTAATCCTGGCCTGTCATACGATACTATCGCGGTTGGACAAACGAATTCCGGGAACTGCGCTCAAGCGGCGTTTTTTTTGTCCCCTCGTCTGGTTATCCCTGGGCTTGAGCATGGCCGGTCTGATCTTGTTCACCCGGTTGCCATCCCTTTCTATTTACATGACGATTACAGGTGTTTTGGTTGGTTATGGGCTGGTTAAGCTGGCCTGGAATCTACGAATAGGCGCACCGGCGGCACCACCTCCGGCCGACTCGGGGTCAATGGATGATTCAGGAGCAGCCGCGGCGTCACCCAAACCGGAACCGGTTTTTTTGCAGCCGCTCTGGCTGGTCTGCTCGGTAGGTGTTTTGCTTCTGAATCTAGCCGTGCCTCAGATTCTGCTGGTGCCGATTTTAATCTTCTTTTTTTTGTTCGCCTGGCGAGCCTATCGCCGGATGGCCGGGATTGAGCCGGCCTGGGAGAAGACCATCAGGCAGGTTATCCTGGGTCTTATTCCGGTGGCCATCGCGCTCGCGATATTTGGTTGGGGTAAGTCGGCCATAGACATCGTCACCGTTTTCCTGATCATTTGTCTGATCTGGCAACTCAGTTTTGGGATCAGTACGGCTTTGAAAAAGTTGGAGTTGATTCCGCCCGAGATTCCGGCCTGGTTGTGGTTGCGCTATGTGTGTCAGCAACTAGGCCCGCTGGTTATCTTTACC
>JADFYA010000024.1 GCA_015233285.1 Deltaproteobacteria bacterium
GGCCATTCAAATGAAAATCGCCCAGATGGCCGTGGGCATCGAAGCATCGAAACTACTCACCTACAGGGCTGCCGGGTTGGTGGATCAGGGGATTAATTGTACTCAGGAGGCGTCCATGGCCAAGCTATTCGCCTCGGAAACGGCCTGCACCTGCGCCGACGAGGCGACCCGGATTTTTGCCTCCTATGCTTATTCCAATGAGTATCCTGTTCAGCGGTATTACCGGGATACCCGATTTCTACTCTATGGTGGCGGTACGTCGGAAATACTTCAGATCAACATCGCCCGGGAGATGCTCAAATGAGCCCAAGTGCGTGTCAACAATTGATGGATAAGGTAATCGGCCCCGGCCTGTGCGTGGCCTGTGGGGCTTGCGTTAATCTGTGCCCCTATTTCAGCTTTTATGATGGCCGGGTGGCTTTGACCGACCAGTGTGACCGGGAAGAAGGCCGATGTCACCAGGTTTGCCCCCGGCTGGAAGATGCCGCCCCAAGAGATGAGACGGCGGAATCACCCATTGGACCGGTCAAGGATGTGTTCACGGCCTGTATGCCCAAAGATGGGATGAAGCCCAAGGTCCAGTACGGTGGCATTGTCACGGCCATCTTGACCAGGGCCTTGAAGGACGGTTTGGTCGCGGCGGCTATCGTCACCGACAAGGGTGGGGATGGCTTTCCCCATGGGGTGGTGGCCCGGGATATCGATGCGGTGATGGCCAATGCCGGATCCCGCTATGCCGGGGCGGCGGCTCTGAGCGCCTTTAACCGGGCAGTCAATGATGGCTGGACAAATTTGGCCGTGGTGGGTTTGCCCTGTCAGGCCACCGCGGTGCGCCGGTTGGCCGCGGCTGATGGGGCTCGCCAGGCGGGGTTGTCGGTGGGGTTGTTTTGCACCTGGGCCTTAGACCACCGGCGGCTTCAAGCCTTTCTGGCCGAGCAAGATGTCCACCGGGCCTACCGGTATGACATTCCGCCGCCTCCGGCCAATGTTTTTCAAGTTTTTACCCCGGAAGCGGTCCGAGAGTTTCCCCTGGATATGATCCGGCCTCTGGTGATGAAAGGATGCTCCCGGTGCCCCGACATGACGGCGGAAGAGGCGGACATCTCCATCGGCGCGGTGGAGGGCACCCCTGGGTGGAACACGGTCATTGTCAGGACCGATAAGGGGGCAGAGGTCATCAGGTTAATGCAAAAAAAAGGTGATTTGGAAATCCGACCGTTGCCGGCGGGAAACCTGGATCATCTGAAAGATGCCGCCGCCTTGAAACGTCGTCGGGCGTCCTCTAAATAGGGACAATCATGCAGTACGATGTCAGCTTCAAGTTCTTGTTCGAAAAGTGCGCCCCGCAGATTATCCGGCAATTGGTCGGGATACCGGTAGTCGAGAGTGACTCGGTGGAACCATTGCCGACCGAAACGGTCAGCCTGAGGCGGAGTGACGCGGCCTTTAGGGTCACGGATGAAAACGGTAATCAAGAAATCGTCTTGCTGGAAATCCAAACCAATTGGGAAGAGGATGTCCCGAAAAGACTCCTTGAATATCGTAGCCGATATCTGGTAAAATGTAAGGAAAAGATTACTTCCTGCGTTTTGTTGCTGAAGCCCACCTCCGGGGCTGTGGGGCATTACGAGGACAATGAAATATCATATCGGTTCCGGCTGATTCGGGTTTATGAATTCGACGCGGAGAAGATAATCTCTTCAGGGGTGACCTGCTTGTTGCCGCTGGTTCCGATTATGCGTCATGGCCTGGACCTGCTGCCCGGAGCAGACCAATTGGTCTACGAAAGTCCGCTACCGCTCCAAGATAAAGTTGATCTGTTATCCGCCATGACCGCCTTTACCGGATTGGTGTCTAAAGAACTGGCCCAAGAACTCTTTTCCAGGAGGAGGGACCTCATTATGGAATCGTATGCCTACGAACTTTTTAAAAAAGAAGGATTTGATGAAGGCAAAAAAGAAGGAACAACCATTACGGCTCAGGAAGATATCATCAAAATAATCCAGGTCCGATTGGGCCTGATCTCCGGCTCGATGGAAACGACCATTCACTCACTTGACGAGCCCGAAAAATTGAGCCAGTTATTGGTCCTGGCGGCCACCGTGGATTCTTTGCAACGTTTTGAATCAGAACTAGAACAGATAGTCAAGCGGCCGTCCTGACCGCTGCTTATAACAAGACCAGATGACGACATTCCCACAATTTTCAATGGAAGCTTTTTATCCTCATCCCTGCCGGGATGTGACACAGATACTCAAACCAGCAAGAACGAGGCGATCATCTTGGATTTTAATCTATCTATGAAGCAAAAGGCGGTCCGCCGGATGGTCCGGCAATTTGCCGAACAAGAGCTGGGACCCATAGCCCGGGAGATCGATGCCGAGGGCCGTTTCCCCTGGGACGTGGTGGAAAAAATGGGGGCGCTGGGTTTCTTCGGCATGCAGGCCGAACGGAAGTATCGGGGCTCGGAAATGGACGCACTGAGCTACTGCCTGGTCATTGAAGAGATTTCCCGGGTTTGCGCGGCCATGGGTTTAGCCGTGACCGTCCATAATAGTGTGGCCCTATATCCCATCTGTGTGTTTGGCACTGAAGACCAGAAACAACGCTTTGTTCCACCGCTGGCCTCAGGAGAAAAGATCGGCGCCTTTTGTCTGACCGAACCCAATGCCGGCTCGGACGCCATGTCCATTGAAGCCACAGCCGTGCTGGATGGCGATTCTTACATCATAAACGCCAACAAGGTCTTTGTGACCAACGGGGGCGTGGCGGATACCTGCCTCATCTTTGCCTCGGTGGAACCAGGCAATGTCAAGAAAGGCTTCAGTTGTCTTATTGTGGAAAGAGGAACACCGGGGTTCGAAGTCGGCATGTTGGAGGACAACTGCGGTATGAGGGCCAATCCGGTTAGTTCCATTGTTTTAACCGATTGCCGGGTGCCCAAGGAAAACCTGCTTACTCGCCCAGGGGGAGGTTTCAAGGTCGCCATGACTGCCCTGGACACGGGACGCATCGGCATCGCGGCTCAAGCTCTGGGCATTGCTCAGGCCTCCTTGGAAGCGGGGGTGAAATACGCCAAGGAAAGGATTCAATTCAAGGTCCCCATTGCCCGGCATCAGGCCATTCAACTGATGCTGGCCGATATGGCTACCGAGGTGGACGCCGCCCGCTGGATGGTTTATCGAGCCGCCATGGTCAAGGAAGAGGGAGGGGATCTGACCGGTCCGGCCGCGATGGCTAAATTGTACGCCTCCCGGGCCGCCAATCGGGTGGCCACCCTGGGCCTGCAAATACACGGCGGATACGGATACAGCAAGGATTATCCCATCGAACGTTACTTCCGCGACGCCCGGGTGACCGAAATCTACGAAGGCACCAGTGAGATTCATCAGATCGTCATCGCCAGGGAATTATTGAAATAATTCGTGTTGCGAGTTGCGGGTTAAAGTTTGGTGTTACGATCCCAGTGCCAGGCTTGCCGCCACGGTGGTTGGTTTGCCTTCACCAGCGATATGTTACCGGCGTTCAGCAACCAGAAACAAGCAACCGGTAACACGTAACCAGTAACCGGGAACGTGCAACCAGAAACGTGCAACCATAAATGTGCGGAATATGCGGCCTAATATGGGACAGGGGTAATTCTTACCCTGGGGCTGAACCACTGGTTCGGGAGATGATGCGTCGCCAGGCTCATCGTGGACCCGACGGCCAAGGTTTGATCTCCGGCCCCGGCTTTTGTTTTGGACATCGTCGGCTGGCCGTGATCGACCTGACCACCGGCAGCCAGCCCATGACCTCTCCCGACGGCCGCTACGCCCTGACCTATAATGGTGAAATATATAACTACATTGAGTTGCGGGAAGAACTCCTTCGGGCCGGGACCCGATTTCGGACGTCTTCGGACACCGAAGTGCTGCTGCATCTGCTGATCCAAAAAGGCGACCAGGCTTTTAACGAGTTGAACGGCATGTTCGCCTTTGCCTTCATCGACCGGCTCACCGGTGTCTGGCTCCTGGCCCGGGATTTATTCGGGATAAAACCCCTCTATTACGCCTCCATCCAGGACGAAATAATCTTCGCTTCCGAAATCAAGGCCATCCTGGCCCATTCACTCCTTCCTGCCGCGCCTGATTGGTCGTCTCTCCAACAATATTTGACCTTCCAGTTCTGCCTGAACGGACAAACCCTGTTCTCCGGGATTCGAGCCCTGGAGCCGGGGCATTATATCCGCGGCCGGCAAGGGCGGATCACCGAATCCGGGACCTATTGGGAGATCGATCACTCAATTGACGATAGCCGGCCTGATGAGTATTGGCCGGATAAGCTGCGGGCCTATCTGGAAGACAGTGTTTCTCTCCAGCTCCGCAGCCATGTCCCGGTGGGGGCGCATCTTTCCGGCGGGCTCGATTCCAGTGCCGTGGCGGCCCTGGCGGCCAAACGTTTAGATCATCCTCTGCCCGTCTTTCACGGTCGATTCTCCGAAGGTGCGGCCTATGATGAATCAGCCTATGCCCAGGCAGTGGCCCGGTTTGTGGGCGGAGAATACCATGAAGTGGTACCCTCGGCTGAAGATTTTGTCGACTGGTTACCCCGGTTGATCTATTATCTGGATGAACCGGTGGCGGGACCGGGGGTGTTCCCCCAGTTCATGGTCAGCCGTTTGGCCGCCGGCCGGGTTAAGGTCGTCCTGGGGGGGCAAGGGGGCGATGAGATATTTTGCGGCTATGCCCGGTACCTCATCGCTTACCTGGAGCAAGCCATGAAAGCGGCTATATTTGACAGTCAGGAAGAAGGCGCCGCGGCCGTTTCGTTGGTCTCGCTTCTGCCGGGTCTACCTCTGCTCAAGTCGTATCGCGGCTTAATGGATTCGTTCTGGCGGGAAGGTTTGTTCGATGACATGGCGGCTCGCTATTTCAAGATGATCGACCGTAGCCCGGACCTGGCTGATTTGCTTACCCCGGACGCCTGTCACAGAATGGACCGGGGCCGGATATTTGCCGATTTTTGTCGTGTCTTCAATCAACCCAACACCAGTTCCTACATCAACAAAATGGCCCTATTCGACCTGAAAACCCTATTACCGGCCTTGCTCCAGGTGGAGGACCGGGTCAGTATGGCCGTATCCCTGGAATCCCGGGTGCCTCTTCTGGACCGGCGGATAGTGGAGCTGATGGCGGCCATGCCTCCGGCCCTTAAATTCAATGGCGGCGCGGGCAAGAATATTTTCAAGCAGGCTATGGCCGATGTGCTGCCGCGACAAGTTTTGCACCGTCAAGACAAGATGGGGTTTCCGGTTCCGCTGAAAGAGTGGATGACCAAAGGGCCGGTGCGGGATTTTGTCCATGATGTGCTGGGGTCCCAATCATGTCGGGACCGAGGGCTGGTTCAAGGTCCGGCCGTAGCCCGGCTGCTGGATCAAGAATCCACCTTCGGCCGGCAACTTTGGGGTATATTGTGCCTGGAATTGTGGCACCGGCAGTTTATTGACCAGGGGAACCAGTGAACGCCCGGGACGCCAGACGCGACTATGCCGTCACATCGATGAGCCGGTATTGGCCCGATATGGAAGAAGTGGTTGCGGCGTTACCCATTCCCCAGGTTGATCTCGATTCCGAGTGGTCGTGTCCGCCGAGAGGGATGGAGGTGCCCTTGCCCGAGTGGGCCGCGGACCTGGGCGTCCAAGGCGATTTGCTCGTCCCGGCCCAGACTGTGGCCCCTGGTGCCGATCCGGCCTGGACACGGACGGACTGGCTGATGGCCGCCTTCTGGTACTTGACCGGAGCGGCGGAGCGGCGGGTCGAACAATTGCATGGGCCGATTCATTCCTCTGCCTCCCGGCTGAGGGGCTGGGACAAACGATTGTGGAACCGGGCCTGGGTCAATCGGATGGCCTTGTTTCTCCGGCGCTGGGCGGCCAGGAACAAGGGGATGGCCGAAACTGCCTTGTTTAGACCGCTCCCGGAGGCCGAGATAATCCTGACCCACGACGTGGACGCAGTGGCTAAGACGATGGCGATGCGGGGCAAGGGAACGGTCTGGTTCAGTTTGCAGGCTTTGACGGGACCGGCAGCAAGAGATAGGGGCGGCCGGGGGCGTCAGGCGGCCGGATTTCTCACCAGCCGGGCTGATTATTGGTGCTTCGACCAGATCAAGGAGCTCGAAGACCTGGCCGGGGTGCGGAGTCATTTCAACTTCTATGGCGGACCGGGCGGGTGGAAAAGGAACCCGCGGCAATGGCTGCTCGACCCCGGATATTCGGTCCTTGACCGGGATGTCCAAAGGGAGATCAAGGAACTGCACCGGGGTGGCTGGACTATCGGGCTACACCAGTCCTTTGCGGCCTGGAATCAAGCCGGACTGATGGCTGAAGAGAAGACCCGAGTGGAGGAGGCGTTGGCCGGGCCGGTGATGAGTTGCCGGCAACACTGGCTGCGGTTTTCCTGGATGACCACCTGGCCGGCGCAACAGGCCGCGGGATTACGTCTGGACACGACCCTGGGATTTAACGATCGGCCCGGATTTCGGACTGGAGCGGCGCTTCGCTTTCATCCCTGGAACCAGACCGAAGGTCGCCCCCTAACCATGGAGGCCTTGCCGCTGGTCCTCATGGACTCGCATCTGTATGGTCATGATGTTACAAATCAAGAGGAACGGATGGCCCGGATGAAGTATTGGATCGATGAGATCCGTCAGGTCCGCGGCACGGCGACCATAAACTGGCACCAGCAGACCATGAGCCCGGACTACGGCTGGGCGGAAGGCTACCGGGGCCTGCTTGAGTTGCTATCAGGTTGACCATCGGGTCCCCTCAGGATCGTTTATGAATAAGATTAACCTAAGTTCGACGAGTATGCTAACCGATTAGCATCAAGAGCCATGATTCAATCCGCAGATTACGCCGATTTGCGCAGATTAGGGCCAAAACAAATCTGTGGGTCTTTTCCATCTGCGTCAATCTGCGAAATCTGCGGATATATTTCTGGTACTTAATTAAAGAAACTCGCCGAACTCAGGTTAGGATTATGGTCCGAAAGTCTCATCTACGGCTAGTCATTTTCATCCAGTCCGAGGATGCTGTTTGAATTCATTGTTGTTTAATCATCCCGAAGAACACCATCCGTCGGGACCAGGTATAATCATATGCCCATAATGCCGAAAGATAAATTTCCCGAGGTCATCGCCGGACTGCAGAACAAAGGGACGCCGTCATCTTTGTATCTCCTGTATGGGGAAGAATATCTGTACAAGGCCGCGGCCAGGGAACTGGTGGACACCCTGGTGCCCAAGGCCAACCGGAGTTTCAATCTCAACATGCTCGATGGGGACACCGAGAATGTGTTCGAGACCATTTCGCTGCTAAGAACATTTGGGCTGATGCCGGGGTACCGGGTGACCTGGATGAAGAATTCCCAGATCTTTTATTCCCGGCAGGATGCGGCCAAATTCTTCTTGAAATCGCAAGAGGCCTACCAGGCCGGGGACAATGATAAGGCGGGACGGTATCTGTTGCACATGCTGGCCATGGCCGCCTGGAAGCTGGAGGACGTCAAGAATGGAGCCTGGAGGAGCATCACCTCGGAAGAATGGAAGAGTGACCTGGGGTTTGATCGAGATGAAGGGCAAGCAGCGTTCCTTGATCCGGTGATCGCCCATTGTGTGGACCGTCATCTAACCATTGTCGGGTCCGACGCCAAGGAATTGGAAGCGGCGATTAAGACGGGTTGGCCTGGCAAGAATATATTAGTTATTTCGACAGATACGGTGGATAAGCGGACCAGCCTGTACAAGACCATAGAAAAGGCGGGAGTGGTCATCGAATTTGCTTTAGACGCGGGCAGATCAACCAGAGATCGCCAGGATGCCGAAAACAAGATGCTGATGGAACAGGTGGACGCGGTCCTGACCAAATCAGGCAAGATGATGGAACCTCGGGCCAAAGCCTATCTGCTCAGTCTGACCGGGTTCAATCTTAGGGCCTTGTCCACAGAACTGGAAAAGGTGGTCGGGTATGTCGGCCAACGGTCTAAGATCACTCTGGAGGATGTCGAAAAGACCGCGGTTAAATCAAAGGAAAACGCCCTGTACGAACTCCAAGAGGCCATCGTTTTGAAAGACGTGTCCAAGGGGTTAAAATTGATCGAGGCCATGCTGGACCAGGGTCTGCACACGCTCCAGGTCCTGGCGGCTTTAACCACCCAGGTGCGGCGCCTTATTTTGGCCCGTGATGTTTTGGATAACCGAGGGATATTTACCCATGGAATGAATTACCCGACGTTTCAAAAGGATGTGCATAGTCAATTGTCGGTCAAAAAAGGATCGGCCGAAGAGAATTCGTTTAACACCATGGGGCCTTACCCCATGTTTCTATTGTTGCAAAAGGCCAAGAAATTCACCCTGGCCGAGCTTTTCCGGGATCTGGAATTGCTCCTGGAGGCGGATCTGGAACTGAAGGGCAGCCCGCCCAACCCGACCATGGTCCTGGAAAAGTTGACGATTGACCTGTGCCGGCCCAGTTGATGATGACCGTTCATAGTTTAGACGGCATAACAGACGGCAGGGCCACCGTTTTTCCGCCCTTTAAGCTGAGACCGCATAACCCGGCCAGGATAGGCAGCCAGATGAGCAAGTGAATGGCGTAGTCCAGGCCCACATGCTCCGCCACCAGGCCGACCAACCCGACCCCCAAGCCACCGATGCCGATACCGAATCCGAGCATCAAACCGGCAGCCATGGCCGCGTTCTTGGCTATGATTTCCTGAGCAATTACAATAGTCACCGAAAAAGAAGCCAGCAGGCAGGCCCCGGCCAGGGCCAGCAGGACGTAACTCAGGATGCCGCTGGTGCCCAGGAATAAGTAAAACAATGGACCGGCCAGGATCAAAGAGAAGACGATGACCGCTTTTCTTCCGAAGCGATCTGATAGATGCCCTCCCACCATCCCCCCCAGCGCTCCGGCAAACAACATCGCGAACATCAAGCGGCTTCCGGTGAGAAGGGATACGTTTTTTTGCTGCAGATACAATGGCAAAAAGGATACCAGGCCGAAATAAGTCAGAGACCGGCAAGCCACCACCAGGACCACCTTAGATAGATCGGGCCAGACCGAGCGCAGAATGGGCCAGAGAGGAGGTGGGGCAGACTTCGCCTTGACGACATCCCGGGGTGCGGTGAACCAGAGCAACATGGCCACAATCACTCCGGGTAAAACGAACCATGGAGTCGATTTCAGGCCGTAAGTGTGGGTGAAGGGGACAACGATGAGAGGGGTAAGCGCCCACCCGATATTCCCCGAGGAGATGAACAGACCTTGAAAGAACCCCCTCCGTCCGCCGCTGAGCGCCGTAATCATGGCCGAGGCCTGCGGGTGAAAGGCGGACGTGCCCAGGCCGGCCAGGCTGACGGTGATAATCATGATCCAGTAATTGTTGAGCACACCAACCAGACATAATAACGCGGCCATCCAGAACGTGCCGACATAAACCATCCAGCGCTGATTTTTTTGGTCCACCAGGTACCCGAACACCGGCTGCAACAATGAAGAGGTAATGGTGAAGGCGGAAATCAGAAACGCCCCTTTGCTCACGCTCAGTCCGGCGGCCACCATAAACGGCAGCAGCGTCTGGAGGTAGTTCATATACCAGTCGTTGAGCAAATGAGCCAGGGAAAGGGAAAAGATTTTCCTCTTTTTTGATGAGGCCATTGTCATAATAATTATCTTTACCTAAGCCTGGTTGAGTGGATTCTGTCGGCCCGGCCGGAGGATGCGTACTATACCTTTTCGAGGTGTTGTTAAAAAAGCCAATATCGGCTTTAGTGAGGTCATGGGGGGGGGCGCCTTGAGTTATTTATAGGCGTCTTTTCTGAATGAAATTTTGTCGACAAAGGCAACGTAGACTTCGCCTTTGCTGAGCGTAAAAATAATGCGGACTTTGCCGGTTTTCACTCTAAAAGAGCCCTTGCGCGCCCCGTGCAGTTGGATGATGTCGATGTTGTTGTCTTCGATCTTTAGAAGCTTTTTAACGGCTGAAACAATCAGGACGTCTGCTTCGTCTTCCGTGATGATTTGGCTGTTTTTCGTTAAAAACTTCAGTGCGCTCCTGGAATAATCGATTTTGAGTTTGAATGTTTTCATCACGGAATTTCGATGGTCAAAGTCTTAGAACGGGCGACGACGTGGCATTCAGGGTCTTTCAATTCCTCTTCGATCTCTGCCTGCTCTTCGGCAGAAGCGTAAGGAATATGATCCCATTCTTCTGGGAGTTCCGGGACAATCTCGACAGAATACGACGGCGGCATTTTCAAAAACTCTTTTACTGCTGCCATCACGTTCTCTCCGGAGATTTTCAAAGTCATGGTTTCCATAATAACTCCGTGTTACACGATATCTCTGTACTTAATAATAGCAGATTATCCAAACAAAAACAATAATATTATTCTGTAGCTCCAGGGCAACCGCATGAAGAAATATCGCCTGGAGAAAAGTATGGTTTTACAAGAGAGGGTGGCCTGAGCAGCCCTGAAAGGGCGCGCTAGATTAGCCCAGGGAAAGCGCCCCAATGCTGTTTAATTAAGCCAATATTACTGCTACTTAGATGCCTTGATTGTCTGAACTGTGATTAAACTGATTAAATGAAAGACTATGATTAAATACCCATGAGTTGAACCACCAGGTAAGCCGTGGACTTCATCAAACCTCATACTAAATCAGCACAATCAGCTTAATCACAGTTCAGACAATTAGACGGATTCCAGCCCAAGCCGTACCCTAATTCAACAGCATTGTGGCCATGGGAATCCATCAGGTTACGCCACCCTCCCATGGTCAAGAGACCGCTGCCTGCGAGTCTCCGAAATCGCAAAAATGGGCGTCAGCGCTCCCGGCTTGACAAGACCCGCTGCCGCCTGTGCTACAATTTGTGTTCGTGTAACCAGGAGTCGTTCCGGCAAAGCAATAAGAAGTGGTTCCACCGGTGCCACAGCCTTTGGTTTCCAAGCCGCCTGAGAAGCAGCATGTGCCACCGTAGCTGGGAAGGTTACCGTTCGGACACGAACCTCCGGCAGCATCTCCTAAATTGCAACCGGTGGCGCCGGCGCCAAGGCCAAGGGCGGTGCAGCTAGCACTGGCTTGATTGAGTCCAGTGTTGCAGGCGCTGGCTCCGATGCCGGTCACGGCTTCGAGGCTGAGATCAATCACGCGGGGGGGTGTATGGTTTTTTATCCATGGTTTATCCTTTGATTTAGGGTTGAGATTGTCGGGGCAAGATAACTCAATTTCTAGGATAATTCAATATAAATCGGAGGGGAAACGGAAGGAGCGGCAAGAGCCGCCATGGGGCTGATTTTACGATTTCGGGGGATGGGACATCATAGCATTATTCCAAGAAAAAATGCTTAGCGGTGTTTTCTGCACGGATGTGGGTAAAGGGAGCTAAGATGTTAAAATTTTTTGGGTAAGGTCCTTATAGGTTGCAAGATTTAGTCGTTTTTTGTCAAAAAGCTCTTGAATCTTATCAAGACCCTCATTTTTGCCGATAATTTGTCTTTTTAAAGCCTCCATAACTCGGCCGGCGATTCCAGATATGCTGAAACATAGCTTATTAGCTACGCGCCTACCATCTCTATCTTCAATCAAAAGACCCAACTTGAGTTCAACAGCTAAAGAAATTGCTTCAATTTCACCCCGATGCAAATTTGCAAATTCTTTTACTTGAATAATCGAGGAAGCTTCTTGCGTTTCGATCAAATGTGTAATTTGATGTTCTTGAAGATATTTTTTAGGATCACCTAAACGCCAAGAAACTTCTTTCAAAACCTCCGGCGGAACAATGATTTTATCATATAGTCTCTGGATGAACTCATAACCATCTCGCATTGTTTCTAAAGTAATAAGTGGCCCCGTATTGCTGACTACCGTCCTCATAATTTTCCTACAGAGTTAAGCTCAATTTCAGTATTTTCCGGACCATCTCCCATAATGGTGTAACCAAACTTCGGCAGTACGTCTTCTTCAAACTCACGTCTGGCTTTACCGAGCAAATCACAGGCTTGTTTTGAGGTCAACGTGCCAATATGAAACAACGTAGCGATAACCAGCTCCTGGATGAATCCTGAGGTCAAGCCCAACTCATCCATGTCGATTGGTAAATCAATCGAAGTTTTTTTTGCTTGTACGGCTTGTTCCATATTTTTTGCCTTCAATTGCAGTTGTCATATTCGGAAAATAAAAACAACCATCCCATTGCTATTGTACCAGATTAATCCAAAGAAAAGCGATATTTTTTTCTTTCTGTGGCTCAAATTCGGCAGTAGTGTAAAAATTCTCTTTAAATATGTTTGGTTGAGGCATTATATCCGGTTAAACCGAAAATGTCGACCATAGTGCTTTCATATCGATCCCTGTCAACACGCAACCCGCAACCCGTAACACGCCACCCTAATTGTAACTTCGATAAAAGGCCAGGCGCGAGGCGTGGGGACGAAAGACGTCCAACAACCGGGCCTGTTCATCCGAGGACATGGGTTTGAAGTCCCGGCCGCAGGCGGCCAAAGTCCGGACATGGGCCGCGGTGGAGCACCCCACAATGGCCACGGTGATAGGTTGGGATATGGCAAACCGGATTAACGTCTCGGGGGAGATGCCGGACTGGGGAAAAATGTAATGCCCCCCGCCGAGGACCTTCATCCCGATTACGGCCAGTCCTTTCTCTTTGGCTGCCGTCAAGGTCTCGGTCAGAAATCCCCCTAACAAGCCCTCCACCGGATTAACCGGCAGCAGCACGCTGTCCACCGGCCAGTCCCGGACAGCCCTGGTCAGGATGCCGGGATCATGGTGACCGGTGACCCCGATGAATCGGACCTTGCCCGCGGCTTTGGCCTGGACAAAGGCCTCCAGGGCTCCATTGGGTCCGGCGATCATCTCCAGATCATCTTCGGTCCGGACATCATGGATTTGCCACAAGTCCAGGTGGTCGATACCCATGTTGGTTAAAGTCCGGTCAAGATCGGCCAGGGCTGCGCGTTTATTCCGGCCGGCCGACTTACTGGTCTGGAAGATTTTCTCCCGATCAGCCGGCCGACGGCCCCAGACCTGCCCGTAGTACTCCTCACTCCCGGAGTAGGCGCGGGCACAATCAAAATAAGTTATCCCCTGGTCAATGGCTGCCTCGATTACTTCTCGGGCTTCCTCATCTCGACCGTAAGTTCTTAAAACCCCTTCTCCACCCAGGCCGACCAGGGTGACTGCCCGGCCCGTTTTGCCGAATGGTCTGGTCTCAATCAGCTTTTCAGTCATAGCTACCGCCGTTTCGTTTGTGGGTTAAAGGAAATCGCCACTACCAATCGCGAACGGAAGGGATCAGGCCAACCCGGCTCGGGACGAATCAGTTAGGACGCCTGCGGTCTGGGGGCCGGATGGTCCAGGGGATTGCAGGCTAATGATGGTCCGCGTGTAATGGCCGTTGCTGCATCTGAGCCAGGGCTTCCTTGGCTTTGGCGATGGCTTCGAGGTGGCTTTGGGGATCATCGGCAGCTTGGGCCAACTTTTCTTGATCCGTAATAAAGCGATGAAGAAAGTCCGTCTGCTGGGTTAGTCCAAGTGCTTCGCCACATTGTTGACACATGATAATTCTCCCTTATTTTCAGGTTGGTAATCGGACGAGATAGGTCTGTTGGCTTTTTCCATCTGCGTTCATCTGCGAACTCTGCGGATTTATTTCTGTAACTACTTAATGATGATGCCCGCTGTCAGGGCTGTGCCCCCCGGCCAGGATGTAGATTACTTCTTCCGTCCCGGTATTCTGCAGAAATAATTCCTCTTCGCCCCGCAGATGTAAGGCTTCACCGGTGACGAGTTTGACCATCCCATCGGCGGCTAGGGCCTCAGCCGTTCCCTTGACCAGACACAGAATTTCCTCATGTCCGGGGCCGGGCTTGATGGACCGGTTGGTCTCGCCAGGCTGGAGTCGGCCATAGACCAGATAACAGGCGTGGGTGTTCAGGTCGGCCCGACCCAAGACATACTCCCCGCCTCCGGTGATGTCGACCAGTTCGGTCAGGTTATAAGTCTTCATACGCCTTCCTTAATCATCGGCATCGTCGAATCGACCCCGTAAACGGCACACATAACCGGATCCGGTCCGGTCGCGGAACCGGCCCGAAAGCGGCATCCCCCGCCGCACTCCTCAAGATGGGCGCAGGCATGGCAATCCAGCTCTGCCGCTGCCAGGTGACGACGGCGGGACCAGCAAGTCCGCAGGCCCTCAGCCGCGTGTCCCAGGGGATCGGTTCCATAAAAGCCGCACCTGGCCACCTGACCCGAAGGAAGAACCGCGGCCAGATGAAAACCGCAGGTATGCCCGGCCCCGGTCCCATGGTAGCCTCCGCCATAGGCCAGACTTAAAAATTCGGCTCCTTCGGCATAGGGGACCGGCAGTTCCCGGTGACTGGCCAGGGCCCCCGTGACACACGGGATATCCAGGCCCCATTCGACCAGGTCAAATTTTTCCAAGAACGTCCCCAATTCATTCAACTCACTGAGATTACAGGCATGAATCATGGTGGCCACAGAGAGCTGGTAGCCCAATGACTTAGCCAGTTCCATGGCCTTGACGGTCTTGGCAAAGGTGCCGGCCCCACGCAGGGCCTCGTGCCCTGGGGCTAGGCCGTCCAGGCTGAATTGAATTTCCTGGACCTTGAGCCGACCCAGGATGTCTTCGTCGAGCAAGGTCCCGTTGGTCAGCAGGACAAAGCGAAGGTCAAACCGGTCGAGCTGGGCGTTGAGTTCGCTTAAGTAGGGCCAAAGGAGCGGCTCACCGCCGGATAACAGGACCCGCAGTCCTTGCATCTCCTCAAATTCGTGCAAAATATCCAGGACCACCGGGAGGGTCAGGTCTTCCCGGCCGGCCGGGCCCAGGTAGCAGTGGCGGCAAGCCAGGTTGCACCGGCTGGTCAGTTGCAATTCCAGGTACCGCCAGGAAGGCCGCGGGGCCGGTTCTGCCGGAAAAATTCTTGGCCTGGAGGAAGAAACAAACTCCAGCAATCCATTGTCCAAACAGTAGGTCAGGAATTCAGGATCGGCCGACTTGTCCAAATCCGCCCTGGTTCCGTCGCATTTTTTCAGGAATTCAAAGGCCTCGTCATTGACTTCATATAACTCGTCGGCGCCTTTGTCATAGATGTAGGGCTGCTCCAGATGCTTGAGGGAGCAGTCCGGGGTCAGGGTCAGGCAAGGGGGATCAGGTTTAGTTAATGGAGTTGGCATAGCTCGCCGCGGTCAGGAGGTCTTCTTCCTTGATGAGGTTGAAATGCAACAGGCTGACCAGGGCCAGGTATCCTCCGCAGGGGACTTTTGGCCCGGTAACCCGGGCATCGACAAAATCGCATCCGTCGGTGAAGAATGGGCAGTGCCGGCAGAGTATCCGGTCAAGAAGCCGGGTGTAGGGGTATCCTATCGGCTCAGGATGGCTGGTTTTTTCTAAAAGATCAATTAAATCCGGGTAAGTTTTCGACCATTGAAGCAAGAAGGCCAGCCCATGACAAGATTCCTGCTCGGGTTTGTCCGGCCGATAGAAGCGGCACAAACGGCCGCAAATGATATCTTTAAGGTTTGTTGCCTGGTCCATAAGAAACCATATTAGCAAAAAAAAGGAACCGCGTTGATCGGTTCCCTTTTCTTACGGCTGGATCAACCTCAGCAAGATGATCTACATTTGCATAGGCCGCGAGAAGACTTTTCTACTTTGCGAATCTTCATGTCCGCCACCTCCTTCTTGGTGATGATTGGCCTCTTCATAAGGCTATTTCTAAATAAGTTAACACAACCGGCCCGGATTGTCAATCCGAAACAGCAATTCCAATTTTGGCTATCTAAATAATTAAAGTAACTATTCAGACACTTACTTTGGTGCCGACATCGGTTAGGCATGGCTGTCGGCATTCTTAGATGCCGCCCTACTATGAGGTGTCGTGGCTGAAAGCCCTCACGGAAAAAGAGCCGGTGGTGCTTAAGCCGGACTATTCAAAGGAAGAGCCGGCGGTGCCGGGGATTTGATAGGTTACCGGTAAGCGTCCTTGCGAAAAACCACTTCCCGGACAAAGACAAACAGACTTCCTTCCGTATGCAGCCTAAAAGTGATCCTTATGTCGCCGGTCTTGATCCTGAAATTTCCTTTGGGTTCTCCCTTCAACTGCAAAATGTCAACATTGACATCTTCCCTGCAGGCAATTTTACGCACCGCCAAAATAACCAGTTCCTCACCCGCTCTTTGGTGATCACCGATGGGTTTCGATCCAAAAACTTATCCGTCTCTTTTGAATATCCTATGTCGAACGGGTATTTGCTCATATTTCAATCATGACTTTCCGGCTTGAGGAGACAATGTGGCAATCCGGGTTCTTTAACGACTCTTCAATTTCCGCCTGCTCCTCGTCGTCAACATACGGGATATGATCCCAGTTTTGGGGGAATCCCGGGACAAGCTCGACCTGTTGCGGCAGGGTCTTCAAAAAGCCTTTGATAGCCTCCATCACGCTGTCATCCACGCTGTCATCCGAAAATTTGAGAGTGAAAGTTTTCATATTTGCTCCCTGTTAGATTTATTGTTCCGTACATATTGTACCAAATCCTCTACGCAAAAGGAAGCATTATCTCTCCCTTCCCCTCCCCCGCTCCCTCGTCCGTTGCCGGCGTTCCCGGATCACCCGCCGAAGCTCCGTGACCCGTTCCCGCACCTGATCGGTCAGGCCGGAAACGCCCTGGGTATGGGCGGCGGCTAGACAAAATGCCATGTAATCGTCACATAAAGCCGTAGGCAATTTCGTACTTCAGCATTTGATGATACTCATCGTTTTCACATTCTCCGTTCACATTTTCTCCACAATCATAGGTTATCATACTTTTAAATTTATGGCCGATCCGGCGTCATGCCGTCATCGGTCAGGTGGACATCCGGTAGATCAAGAGAAATAAAGCGGCTCATCTTAGGAAAACCATTTATCCAGAGGGAGGTTTGTTATGTCAGGAAAAAAAATGACGCTACTGTTGCTCATCATGCTTGGCACCATCGCGTTCCAGGGCCTGGAGGCTGCCACTTTACCCCCGCCCCCTCCTGCCGCTCTGTCCGCGGCCTTCACGGTATCACCCTCCTCGCCGATGGTGAACCAGATGGTCCAGTTCAAAGATGCAGGCACCGGAAAGCCCACCTCATGGGCCTGGAACTTTGGTGACGGGACGACGAGTTCGATTCAGAACCCAGGCCACGCTTATTCGCTAGCAGGCACGTTCACGGTTACCCTCAAGGCGGGCAACGCACAGGGCTCCAGCACGGTGAGTAAGCCTCTAATCGTGAAAATCGCTCCACCCACGGCCGGCATCAGCTTCTCCCCAAGCCTGCCCTACACCGGCCAGGCAGTGACCTTTACAGACACCTCAACCGGGAAACCCACCTCATGGGCCTGGAATTTTGGGGACGGATCCACCAGCACCTCTCAGAACCCAACCCACACCTACAGCACGGCGGGCACCTACACCGTGACGCTCATTGCCGGCAACGCCGGGGGCTCCAGCACCTTCATTCATGCCCTGACCGTCGGCAGTACATCAGGATCGCTCAACTATCCTACCGTTATACAGGCCAGGCCAAATGCTAC
>JADFYA010000250.1 GCA_015233285.1 Deltaproteobacteria bacterium
CCTCTTTATTCCGGGCGGAGAGACCCAGGGCCTGCTCGAATGCTTTCTTCGGATCCAGCCGGTCAAAGTCGTCGGGCTTGCGGTTGGTCCACCCAGCGATAAAGTCGCGATCCGCGCACAGCCAGCACTCGATATTTCGATCACACACGGCAAAGACAACAAGATGGCGATGTTCTTCTCGACACTGGTTGCTATCTCCTTTCAGCACTTCTTGCCAGTCTTCGTTATTTGCGTCCCGCATGAAAATAATCAGATCCACACTCTTTGAAGTCAATTCGAGGCATGTTTTAGGTATTTCGCGTCGTCGACTCTGACCGGATTGGCCTCGGAATCGCCCTTCGACCAGTTCTGCATGAGGACACCAGCAGTCACGCAAGCCCATAAGGAACGCCCTATCCGTGCTGCCTTCCACCGAGTATCCGACCTTCATGCCAGCATCTCCCGATAGTGCATTTCGCCGAGCGGCATTTCGCCGAGAAGTGTTTTCATCTTCTGCGAATCGGGTTTGACCAGGATGGAAGATGGATGACCGGGTTTGAGAATGTGGACACCATCCAGGTTGTCGTCAAAGAGATCAATGAAGTAGGGGCTATGCGAGGTGAACACAAATTGACCGCTCTGCCCGGAAACATCAATCATTTCGATAAGGGGTTTGAGGTGACCCACATATAACCCATTCTCCGGCTCCTCAATAATGGTCAGGGGAGAGAATCCTGATTGACGCGCCCGATACTCCGCCATAAGGACCACCCAGACCAGACCCATGAACCGCAAAGTGCCGTCGGAAATGCTGCGCGCACCCAATCGATGCCCGTCTTTGTTTTCAATAGCCAGGTGGATGTGATCCGGGTCGGCAGACCAGAAATTGAAGAACTCGAGTTGCGGTTCCAGCAGCCGAACCGTCTCAATCAATTTCCGTTCGATTCGGGGGTTCAGGTTATGAAGGTCAAAGAGGACCCGGCTCAAGTTTTGTCCATTGCCGGACAATGTCTCATTATTCTGGACCACGTCCGGCTGACGTAAAGCGTCGGGCGAGAGGTTGTAATAGGTCCAGGAACGCAAGAAGCGTCTGAAGAGAATGGCCCGTTGGTTATTATCTAGCTCAAACAACTGAGATAACATTGACGAATTATCAGGAATCCGCGCGTCGACATAAATAGGTGCGTCCGGACGCTTTTGGACAAAGCCTTCCTCATTGAGCATGCGGGCTTTACCACCACGATTTTCCAGCAGCACCGTCTGGGCAAACGGGCCGCCACGCGTGGTCGCGGTTAACCGCTCTTCCTCAACGCTCAAGGTCTGGGCGTCGCTCGTCCCACTCTTACGGGTGAGAAGATGCAGACGGTAGTTGAATGAAATGGCCTCCGTGCCATTCATAAGTGCGCAGTCCATTTCGAATTCGATAAGCGCATTGTTTAGCACATGGAGGTTGGTCAGGTTCCAACGCTCACCCAACGCGACGAATATCGCTGAATCTAAGTTGGACCCTATGGACAGGCTAAGGAATCGTAATGCGGAACAAAGGTTCGTCTTCCCGGCGTTATTCGTCCCGATAATCAAGTTGACCCCGGCAGGTCTGAACTCAAAATTGAGCAGGCTCTTGAAATTATTAACGTGAAAACGAGTGAGCATGAAAGAAAACCTCCTAAGCCACGGAATTAGCCGCTACTTGTTGTAACATCCGAACACCAATATCCGAGGATGGCGCCCCACCTCCAAGGCCACATCGGTGGCTGTAGATACCAGCACGTCAAACCCGGCCGCAGCCAGGGCCTCGGCAAATGAAGCGGTTTCACTGGTCCCGCCGATCAATAAAATCATCATCACCAGCCGGGGAAATGGTCAAAAGCAGCATGGTCAGGTTAGTTAATTGCATATCGATGTCATCAAGAGGTCGGAGAGGCGCTCTCTTTCGCTATTCTCAGCATTTCATCCAGAAGCTGTCGCAAATGAGGACACTTATCGTAGGCCTTCTCTGGATCCAGCCTGTCAAAGAGATCTCTGCCGTAAGCCACCTTTTTATAAGTGCGTCCAGTCTGTTTTTTGTAAACAGCATCCAACAGTTTGGCCGGAGGCTGATCAAAATTTACCTCTTCGGGATGTTGCACTTTGGGCGGCAAAGCGGATCTGATTTCATGGGGAAAGATGCCGGGGTCACTGAGCAGCCAGGCTTCGATTTCATGCACGGCGAAAAACTGATAAAATTTTTCACAACCGACGTCTTTCTCGATCTGTTTCTTGGCCAGATCACAACGTTCATCAGCGCCTTTCCCGGGAACAGCACAAATATCCGGCCCGTAAAGATCCAACAGGGCAATCACCGCCAGGACATCTTGCTTCTTTAAGTACATCGACGCTTTCACCGGCGAATCTTTGATTAATTCACGACATCCGTCGAAGCGGACCACCTGGATCCCGACCCGGCGGTTGAGTTTGGGATCCAGCCAGCGTTTAAGAAAGCCGGGAATCGCCTTTTTTTCTGTATGACCCTCAACGAACAGAACGAATTTCACTCCATATCCTCCAACTCGCCGGATCGATATAGAGAACCGAGAGAATACTCCCGCAACCAGTCCTTCAAAACGTTCCCGTCCAACGTCTTGAGCCGGGTTTCACCGTCCGACCATAGGGTTATGGTTGTCGTTGGGGTCGTGTCGCCAAAGGCATCCAGAAGTTGGGGAGAGTGCGTAGTTAAGATGACTTGCGCCCGCTGGGAGGCGTCAACGGCATATTCGGCGATGATCGGCAGCATCGATGGATGCAGGCCCGTTTCCGGCTCGTCAATGGCAATGACCGGCGCGAGCATCGGCGAGGCCAGCACGGTCAGGAGGAATAGAAAGCGCAAGGTTCCATCGGAAAGATCCGCGGCGGATTGCTCTCGGCGCAAGGATTTCCATCTCACCCGAAGCTGAATGTTCTGGTCCGCCGCGGGTGGGAAAACCAGTTCTTCATAGTCCTGGCCGAATGCGGCGCGCATGGCCGCGTCAATGTCTTTTTTGAACCCGCGATCTCCGGTGTACAGGGTGTGGAGAACTGGAATGAGGTTTTGTCCGTCCGGGTCCACCCGTTTTTCTATCCGGGCTACGGCGGGCCTTCGAATGGGGGCGTCGCGATTGACGTGAAGATCGTGGTAAACGGACCAGGAAGCCAGTTGAGCCCGAAAAAGTGGGATATGTTTATTCACAGTGATCGGGCCGGCAACCTGTGAAAGTAGTGTCTCTTCCTCATTGATTGATTCTTCTTGAAGCTTGAACCCCTCTTTCTGCTCATCGAAAACTTCGCCCTGAATTCCTTGCCTCGTAAGTAATTTAAAAACCGGATCTTTTTTCCGCTTATCAATTCGGTCGAAATTGGCCAGAAATTCAGATCCGATCCGGTAAGCGCTGCTCCGGCCGAGCCGCTCCATCACGACCCGGTATGTCGGGCTGTCTCGCTGAACGTATCTAGTTATTTCGACCGGGGAAGCCTGGATGCCAAAGCTGATGGCCTCAGCCGAACCATCCCAGACAAGAGGGTCCATCCCGCCCAGGCTTTGAATATACTTACCCAGCCGGCCCTGGGCGGAGATTGAAATAAGCTCCAGCACCCGCAGGAGATTTGATTTTCCCGTACCATTGGGGCCGATGAGCACGTTCAAGTCTCCGGGATACCATGAAACATCCTTCAGCGACCGGTATCCTTTGATATTTAATTTGCGTATTTTCATAAGCTCGCTTTTTTAAACCGATTCATGTCCGGGCGGGCCATCCGGGCCGGAAACCCCCGTCTTATCGTAAAGTTTCTGCAGCGACAAGCTGCAACCGATCGAATCCAACTGAATAGTTCCGCTTAAATCGTCAACTTCGGACATCAGCCACTGCTTCCCTGGCCGGACATAATGCTCCACATGCACTTTATCCTGAGCGATGAGGACATACTCCATGACCGATGGAAGCCGGCGGAAAAAAATGATGAGACAGGAAGAATACTTCTCGAAGTATCCCGGAGTGCCACCCGATCATCTTAATCGTTCATAAAAAAATATTCACCCCCGATGATGAAAATGTCAAGCAGTTTTGGTATAATTATAACGGGTGGAGAAGGAAATAGGATAAATAACCTCAAACCCCATTAACCGGATTAACCGTCTGACACGCTTCCGGCTAACAGGTTCACCGCGGTGCTGCAACCAGGCAGTCATGCGCCTGACTCCATATGTCAAGGGAGAGCCCCAAAAGTTCACACTGCCGGCTAATCGGCAAACGACCATGACCAAAGTCGATCTAACTCCTGTTAGGTGAGAGCGTATTGGAACCATGTACCCAGCGAAGCGCCAACCTGGGAAATGCGAAAACCAAACCGGAAATCTTGACTTAATGACATTGGGTTGCTGGTTTGCTGGTCAGATAGCCGGTCGGTCGGATGTGCATGTGGCTGGTCATATGGATGGATATATGGATGGTCTGATAGCTGGTCTGATGGATGGTCATGTGGCTGTATGGTGGAATGGTCAGCCGGTCGTCCTGGTGGATGTCTTTGTGGTTGGCCGGCAGGCTGGATATGTGAATGGCCATGTGGCGGATAGGACCACGAAAACAACACGGGCGCCGGTGCCCACAGGCCAGACCGGCCTCGAGCCAACTCTGGGATAATTAATAGTCTTTCATTGGATCAACCTAATCACAATTCATACTTTTGCGGGACACCTTCCCGGCTCGATCAGTCTTCTAACCGGCCGATACTTTTTTGACGGGCGCGGTCACCGCGACCCGAAACCCGACATCGTCTCCCCGGTAGGTTGGCGAGCTCTCCAGGCGGGCCGCGCATCGTAAAAAAAAGGCGCTCTCACGCCAACTGCCGCCTCGAATCACCCGATATATGCCCTGAAACGGTCCCCGGCAATCCCGCTGCAGGGCCACGTGTTGGGCATACCATCCGGATAAATACCAGTCCCAGACCCACTCCCAGACATTTCCGGCCAGATCATACAAACCGAAACCATTGGCCATATCCGGGCCGGGCGGGGTTTGATGCCCGTTATAATAGCCCACCGGGGTGGTATAGGGCGGATCGGTTTGATAGGGGTGGCTGCTCTCGGTGTAGTTGGCCTTGCCGCCGTCAAGATGGACGTCAAACTCTTTACCCTGGCTCGGCCAGGGGTAGTGGTGCCCCTCCAGGCCCCCTCGGGCGGTCTTCTCCCACTCGGCTTCGGTCGGGAGACGGTAACCGGGGGCGCTCCATTTAATCATATCCCTGGTCAGGGGCTTTCTGCCGGTGCGGTAGACCCTGGTCAAGTCGGCATCCGTATAATAGACCGGAGGTCGGCCTTCCTTCTCCGACCGGGCATTACACCATTTAACCACATCATACCAGTTGGCCGACGTGACCGGATGATCATCGCCCTTGGCCAGACCGGGATTATCGAATACATATTTCTGACCCTGGGCCCAGTCCAAGACCTCCCGCCACAGCCCCCCGGTGATCAGGTACCTATCGATGAAAAAGGGGCCGACATTGACATGATGAACAGGGTGTTCCGCCCCCCACCCTTTCTTGGACCCGTCGCCC